>BMAH01000048.1 GCA_014132615.1 Gammaproteobacteria bacterium | reverse complement strand
TTAGCTTCTGCTTCATTGACGGGGATTAAATCAATAGCTTTTGCCATGTTTTTTTGAGACTCAGGGGAAAATGCATTGGGATACCACATTGCTAAATCATCTGTCAGCGGGCAAAAACAAGTGTCTAAATGATAAAAATAAGGATTAGCTAATTCGCAAAACACTAAATTTTGTTCTTGAAGAAAAGGGGTTTTTGCGTAAAAGCTTTTATCGGTGCGAAAACCAAAACCTGCAAACAACTTGTCATTAGCAGGTAGCGCATCACCTGCACCTTCAAATGATCCAGCTCCTTCATCATTAACAAGGGAGTAATCGTTTTCAATAAACCATTTTTCAAAATAAGGGGTTTCGCCTTGCCGTTCCTTGTGTTTAAACTGAGATAAAATAATTTTATCTTTGAAATATAAACCCGCATTAGCTGTAAAAACCATATCAGGCCAGCCTTGCTCGGCAGGGACAAGCTCTACATCAGCGCCGCATTGTTTGATGGTATTATAGAGAAATTCCCATTGAGCACGAGCTAGTTGGTGATCAACAGTGTGGTTTATATCCATCCAAGGATTAATTTCATATTCAATACCATAGTAATCGGGACGGCACATAAGTATTTTCATAGCGCTCTCCATATGATGTAAAAAAGTAATCCTTAATTAATTTTTTAGACGCAAAATGCGTAGGGCTCTAGAATAATAAAGAAATTAATTTAGCGGCGCCAGGCTGTTTGCCTGATATTTCATATAATAAACAAAACTGTCAAGAGTGTATTAAATAAATCGCTAATAAATCAATGTCTTAACTAGGAAAGTAGCCGACATGGTTAACGCAAAAATATGGTATGCTGAGAATATGAGCCGCCTATGGAGAGCTTATGACTGACAGAGTACACGAGTTATTAAATTTTTGGTTTGGTAACTTGGGGTCAGCAGACTTGCCAACGAGTGACCGCACTAATTTGTGGTTTGGCGAAAATGACGTCGTTAAGCAACAGATGATACAGGGTTATTTGCAAGATTATGAAGACGCAGTGACTGGAAATTTAAATGATTGGTCAAATACACCTCGTGGTCGATTAGCATTAATTATTTTGCTAGATCAATTCTCTCGTTACTTACATAGGCGATCTTCTCAAGCGTTTAGCCAAGATAATAGGGCGCAAGAGTTATGTGTAGAAGGTTTGCGAGAGAAAATGGATCAATCTTTAACGTTAATAGAACGTGTCTTTTTTTATATGCCATTAGTACATGCAGAAAATGCCGAGATACAAGAAAAATCCATTCGTTTATATCAAGATTTAGTGTCGCTTTCTATGAGTGAAACGACACAAATTTACCAACTCTTTCTTGCTTATGCTTACGCTCATTTTCGCGTTATCAAAGAATTTGGCCGTTTTCCTCAGCGCAATAAAGTGCTAGGGCGTGAATCTACTGAGGCAGAGCTGGCATTTCTCAAAAATACATAATATTATTTCTTTTACTTAAAACACTGACGCTAACCGTCTTGTTTTGCGCATCGTTATTCGCAAGAGAAGGTTGAGAGTATGCCTCTTCTCAACTCCATGGAAAAAGTTATAAGGAATAAATAAACATGCATAAATTACATTCGATTGCTCTCGCTTGCATCAGCTTGTTAACACTTACCTCAGCAACAGCGACTTACGCTGGCCATCAAGCAGGTGGTGGTAGTTTTACATTAGGCGGCGGCGAATTTTTTCTCGCTTCCAAACGCAATATGGATAATACAGGTTTGGGTTTGGGAACATTGGATTACGATTTCACGGATCAGTGGGGTGTAGAAGGTATGTTAGGTGGTTATAACACCCATTATAAAAACCGCTCTGTGGATGATAGAACAATTAATGGCACAATTTTTTCGTTTGATGGCGTGTATAGATTCGGTAATGCTAAAAGTGTGTTAGAGCCATTTGTTATGGCGGGTGTGGGCATCATAGGAATGAATCCCAATAACAATGATGCAAACAATGAAGGGAATATCAATGCGGCAATCGGCCTTGAATATTTTGTTCATCCATTAGTTGCTATCCGCGTTGAAGCACGTGATTTTTACACCTGGGTTGGTGGTAAAAACGATGTGATGGTGGATGCAGGTGTGACTTTCTTATTTAATGTTTGTAAGACTTGTTAATAACTAAATTACTTTGCGCCTTTGCTCCCTCTCTCACCTGTTGCAAATAAAAAAAGAGCGCAGGTAGTGAGTGTGGGGGAGGGTTTGGGGTGAGGGCGTACGTTTTATTTATTAAAAAGTATTAGGAAAATTGAGGTTCACCCTCATCCTAGCCTTCTCCCACAGCCATCAGCGGTTTCTTTATCTGAATTCTGCGGGGTGGGAGAAGGAACAAAGCTATGATTATCGCTCAGTCATCTTCACATAATTTCTTTCTTTATACCCAGTATAAAGTTGTCTTGGACGACCTAGGCGATATGGATTGCTAATCATTTCATTCCATTGTGCTACCCAGCCTACTGTGCGTGCTAATGCGAAGATAACAGTAAACATATTAGTTGGAATGCCAATCGCACTTAACGTGATACCAGAATAAAAATCCACGTTTGGATATAATTTCTTTTCAACAAAATATTCATCTTGCAATGCGATGCGTTCTAATTCCATCGCTAGTTTGAACAATGGATCATTATGCGCACCGACTGCTTCTAATACTTCGTGACAAGTTTCACGCATGACTTTAGCGCGGGGATCGTAATTTTTATAAACGCGGTGACCAAAGCCCATTAAACGAAATGTATCTTTAGGATCTTTAGCGCGTTCAATAAATTTGTGGATTTGTGAAACATCGCCAATTTCATGCAACATGTTAAGTACAGCTTCATTTGCACCCCCGTGCGCGGGTCCCCATAAAGCACCAATACCAGCTGAGATACAGGCAAAAGGGTTAGCGCCGGTTGAGCCTGCTAATCTAACTGTCGAAGTGGAAGCATTTTGCTCGTGGTCTGCATGCAATATAAAAATACGGTCTAAGGCTTTTGCCAAGACGGGATCAAATGTCATTTCTTCACAAGGCGTACCAAACATCATATGCAAAAAGTTTTCTGCATACGATAATTTATTCATAGGCTGCATAAAAGGCTGACCTATGGAGTATTTGTAACACATTGCGGCAATCGTTGGCATTTTCGCAATAAGACGTAGCGCTGAAATGGCTCTATGCTCAGGATTTTTAATATCCAATGTGTCGTGATAAAAAGCAGAAAGGGCGCCAACTACACCGACCATAATGGCCATAGGGTGGGCATCACGTCTAAATCCATTAAAAAAATGACGGATTTGTTCATGCACCATAGTATGGTGAGTAATGTCTTTAGAGAATTGTTCATAACTTGGCTTATCAGGTAATTCACCATTTAATAGTAAATAGCAAACTTCAAGGAAGTTAGAGTGGCTAGCTAATTGCTCTATGGGATAACCTCTATAAAGGAGTACACCTTTGTCTCCATCAATAAAAGTGATTTTAGATTCACAGGCCGCTGTGGAGTTAAAGCCCGAATCGTAAGTAAAATAGCCGTGTGAGTGTAGAGAGCTTATATCTATGACATCAGGACCTAGGGTGCCTGAGAGAACGTCAAATTCTATCGTTTTATCATCAACTATCAATTTTGCCTTACGTGCGGCCATGAAGATTCTCCGTGGTCTTTAAACATTTAATACTTACCTATTTAATCATATTGGCTGGGAGTATGACAGGCTATCAGCAAAGAAATGATCTAGTCTTTTCATTTTGTGTTCTGTTTGATTTACGGCAGGGGCGATAATATAATCACAAATAATTTTTATAGCTCAAACTATTGGTCATTTTGCCCATTGCGAGGGAGTCAGGAATGCATTGTCTGCATTTCCTGTTATTTTGCATGGCATTACACCTATGGTAATTAACCTTATCGCTCTACCAAAAAAGGAACACGAAACGTGAACCAGCGAAGACCTAAGAATCTTAATTTATTTACGATTCATTTCCCTATTCCTGCTATTTTGTCCATTCTTCATCGTATAACCGGCGTCTTTCTATTCTTGCTTATCCCCATTGCAATCTGGACGCTATCTTATTCTTTGACAGACCAGGGGTTTGATCAATTAAAACAATATTTAGATACCATCACTTTTAAAGCTATATTTTGGATATTATTTGTCCCATTTTGTTTGCATTTAGTAGCGGGTGTTAGACATTTACTAGCTGATATTCATATTGGTGATACGTTAAAAGGCGGTAGATTGTCAGCAGTGCTCGTCTTCATCATTACATTTATATTGATTATTTTGGCAGGTATCTGGCTATGGTAAAAAGCGTATTAGGTGTAAATCATCAAGGACTCACTGATTGGATTATTCAACGAACCAGTGCCATTGTGATGGCTGCTTGGTCACTCTGGTTAATATTTTATATCTTACTACATCCTGAATTGTCGTTTGCTGAATGGCATAGCTTATTTGCTCACACGGGCGTTAAGATAGCGACTATCTTATTTATCACAGCACTGCTTTATCATGCTTGGATTGGTATGTGGACGGTTTTTACTGACTATATAAAGTGCGCAGTTATTCGCGCTATTGCAGATTTCCTGACACTCCTTATGTTGTTTGCCTGCTTTGCTTGGGGCGTTTTGATTTTGTGGAGTGTCTAATAGATGAAAGTGGCAACCCGTGTGGTTGATGCTGTTTAACATGAAACCCTGAGGTTATTTTTTAACCAGTGGGAAGAAAACACTAACGAACTAATGAGGGCTTAAGACATGCGTTTTTCCATCTATCGCTTCAATCCTGAAACAGATGAAAAACCATATATGCAAGATTTTGATGTGGATCTAAAAGAACATGGCTGCGTCATGGTATTAGATGCACTACTAGCTATTAAAAATAAGATGGATGACACATTAACGCTAAGACGTTCTTGCCGTGAAGGGGTTTGTGGTTCAGATGGTATGAATATTAACGGTACAAATCGATTAGCGTGTACCACCCATATTGCCTCTTTAAAAGCCCCTATTGTCATTAGACCTTTGCCAGGTTTTCCTGTGATTCGTGACTTAGTAGTCGATATGACACAGTTTTACGATCAATATGAAAAAGCCCAACCTTATTTAATAAACGATGATGTTCCACCGCCTGCGACTGAGCGTCTGCAATCACCTGAAGAACGCGCTAAATTAGACGGTCTTTACGAGTGTATTTTATGTGCATGTTGCAGCAGTTCTTGTCCTTCATACTGGTGGAATCCAGACAAATACATGGGACCCGCTGCTTTGTTGCAAGCATATCGCTTTATTGCAGATAGCCGTGACACCCATACTGAGCAACGTTTAGCCAATTTGACTGATCCGTTTAGTCTCTTCCGTTGCCGTGGTATTATGAATTGCGTTGATGTTTGTCCAAAAGACTTAAATCCATTTAAAGCAATCAATAGTATCAAGGAAGAAATGCTGGAAGAATCCGTATAAAGTGATAAGCTCACTCTAGGATCGGTTTAACTTGATTTTGTAACATATTGAAACGAGTAACAATTTAGATGGCCACTCAATCCAAATCTATGCACGACCTTTGGCAAGATTCCTATCTTACCTCTGGTAACGACGCTTATTTAGAAGCGCAATACGACACTTATTTAACAAATCCTGATGCGCTCGATACAGAGTGGCGTCAGTATTTTGATAACCTCGCTAAACAATTGCCACGCCCAAACGGTGATATTTCTCACGAGGCGATTAAAGAGCAATTTCTCAATTTAGCTAGATTGTCTTCTAATATGGCAGTCCAAGGCGTAGATACTTACCATGATGAACAACAGGGTAAAGTAACTGAAATGATCACCGCGTTTCGCCGCTTGGGTCATTTGCGCGCTACTATCGATCCATTAGGACTCATGAAGAGTTTGCCATCTCCTACATTGGATTATTCGTATTACGGTTTTACTGATCAAGATAAAACCAAATCATTTAGCACCGGTTCATTTACGGCATTACATAAATCGACTGCGTCATTAGCAGAGATTCATGACACGTTACAACGCGTGTATTGTAATACCATTGGCTTTGAATACATGCATATTAATCGCATTGACGAGCTTGAATGGATACGTGAACGCATAGAGCAAGGCTGGGCTAACTTTAAACCTAGCAATGAAGAAAAGTTACGTATATTAGATAGGTTGATTGTTGCAGACGGTTTAGAAAAATATTTAGGTTTTAAATACGTAGGTCAAAAACGCTTCTCATTAGAAGGGGGTGATAGTTTAATCCCTCTGCTTGATACCTTAGTTAATCGCAGTGCGCAAAACGGGGTAAGAGAAATCATCATTGGTATGGCGCATCGCGGCCGCTTAAACGTATTAGTGAATGTCGTTGGTAAAGAACCTAAAGCTATTTTTGCTGCATTTGAAGGAACAGGTATTTCAACGACTCATTCAGGGGATGTGAAATATCATTTAGGGTATTCCTCCAATGTGAATACTAAATTTGGTCCTATGCACATCGCGCTTGCCTTTAACCCATCGCACTTAGAAATTGTTTCACCTGTTGTGCAAGGGTCTGTGCGCGCACGTCAACGTCGTCGTTGTGACGTCGATCAACGTCAAGCATTGCCTATACAAATTCATGGTGATGCTGCATTTGCAGGTCAAGGCGTTGTGATGGAAACCTTTAGCATGTCACAAGCACGCTGGTTTACCGTAGGCGGTTCTATTCACATCGTCATTAATAACCAAGTTGGATTTACAACAAGCAATCCTAAAGATGCGCGTTCAACTACGTATTGCACAGATGTTGCTAAAATGGTTGAAGCACCTATTTTGCACGTCAATGCAAATGATCCAGAAGCGGTTTATTTTGCAGCGCTATTTGCTATGGATTATAGACATACCTTTAAGAAAGATGTGGTCATTGATCTTGTTTGCTATAGACGTCACGGCCATAACGAAGCAGATGAACCTTCTGCTACACAGCCGCTCATGTATAAAGTTATCAAAGCGATGCCTGTTCCGTACGTTATTTATGCTAATAAATTAGTAGAACAAGGTGTAATACAAACAGGTGCAGAAAAAGAATTAGTCGATGCTTATCGTGATGCATTAGACAAAAGTAAAGATGTAGTTGATGTCAATAAAGACAAATCAACTTACGAATACGTCGTTAATTGGGACCCTTATCTTGATACCAAATGGACTCAGTCAGAGAAGACGGGGGTGCCATTAGCACACTTAAAAGAATTAGCGACTAGATTATTACAATTACCTGATGGCTTTACTATGCAACCGCAAGTAAAGAAGAATGCAGAAAACCAAAAGAAAATGATTGAAGGCGAGTCACGCATTAATTGGGGATTTGCAGAAAATCTAGCTTATGCCACTTTACTTGATCAAGGCTTTCCAATCAGGCTTTGTGGTCAAGATGCAGGACGCGGTACGTTTGCTCATAGACACGCCGTGTTACATGATCAAGCCACCGACGAAATTTATATTCCATTAAGCCATATTTCACCTACCCAAGCACAAATTAATATTGTAGATTCGTTATTATCCGAAGAAGCCGTACTTGCATTTGAATATGGTTATGCAACTGCTGAACCTAATAATTTAGTGATATGGGAAGCGCAATTTGGTGATTTCGCTAATGGCGCTCAAGTTGTTATCGATCAATTTATTAGTTCAGGCGAACAAAAGTGGAGTAGGCTGTGCGGACTTGTCATGTTGTTACCACATGGTTATGAAGGTCAAGGCCCAGAGCATTCCTCTGCACGCTTAGAACGTTATTTACAATTGTGTGCGCAAGATAATATGCAAGTATGCGTACCTTCTTCACCGTCACAAATTTTCCATTTGTTACGTAGACAAATGATTAGACCTTATCGCAAACCATTAGTTGTGATGACACCTAAGAGCTTATTACGTAACCCATTAGCCACTTCTACGTTTGATGAATTAGCAAACGGGGAATTTCAATTAGTTATTCCTGAATCCGATAAGATAGAGCCAAAACAAGTTGATAGAGTCATTTTATGCTGTGGTAAAGTATATTATGAATTGCTAGAACAACGACGTGAAAAGAAATTGAATAATATTGCTATTATTCGTATTGAACAACTCTATCCATTCCCAGAAGACACCTATCTCAACGTCATGGCGCCTTATAAAAATGCGAAAGACATTATCTGGTGTCAAGAAGAGCCAGAAAACCAAGGTGCATGGCCAACTATGCAAGCAAACTTAATTGCTCACTTAGGTAAAGGTCAGCGTTTACGGTATGCGGGAAGACCCTCTGCTGCTTCACCTGCAGTCGGTTATCACGCCGTCCATGAGAAAGAACAAAGCGCATTAGTCGCTCAGGCATTAACGAAATAAGGAAACCCAAAATGGCAGTAGAAGTTAAAGTTCCACTATTACCCGAATCGATTACTGATGCGACTGTCTCTACCTGGCATAAAAAAGAAGGCGATAGCGTCTCCCGCGATGAAAACATCGTTGATTTAGAAACAGATAAAGTCATGCTAGAAGTACCAGCACCTGTTGACGGCGTGATTAAGCAAATTTTAAAGCAAACCGGTAGCACCGTGAATGCACAAGAAGTGATTGCCATTATTGAAGAAGGTGGTACAGGCGCAAAAAGTGCTTCTAAAGAATCTGCTAAAGAACCAGCAAAAGAGCCTGCTAAAGAAGAACAAAAAGCAGCGCCTAAACAAGATCAAACAGCACAAAAATCCGTAGATACGTCTTCTCTAAGTCCTTCTGCACGTCGTGCAGCACAAGAATATAATGTTGATGTGTCGCAAGTAAAAGGCACAGGCAAAGACGGCCGTGTCACTAAAGAAAATGTCATGTCAGCTGCAAATCAAGGCCAAGGTAGCAGTGCTTCTGCAATGCCAAGCGGTGCAAGAGCTGAAAAACGTGTTCCTATGACCCGCATTCGTACACGTATCGCTGAGCGTTTATTAGAAGTAACGCAAAACACAGCGATGCTTACCACGTTTAACGAAATCAACATGGCACCTGTCATGGATATTCGTGCACGCTACAAAGACAAATTTGAAAAGAAATACAAAACCCGTTTAGGTTTTATGTCTTTCTTTGTAAAAGCCTGTGTTGAAGCATTAAAACGTTCACCTACAGTGAATGCCTCAATTGATGGTAACGACATAGTTTACCACGGTTATTTTGATATTGGTGTTGCCGTTTCTACCGATAGAGGTTTAGTCGTACCCGTCATCCGTGATGCTGATAAGCTCAGCATGGCTGAAATCGAAGCGAAAATTGCTGAATATGCTGAAAAAGCACGTACCGGTAAATTATCCCTAGAAGACATGCAAGGCGGTACCTTCACTATCACAAACGGCGGTGTTTTTGGTTCTCTCATGGCCACGCCTATTATTAATTCCCCACAGTGCGCTATTTTAGGAATGCATAAAATTCAGGAACGCCCTGTTGTTGAAAACGGCCAGATTGTTATACGGCCTATGATGTATGTAGCTCTCTCTTACGATCATCGCTTAATAGATGGCAAAGAATCAGTGACTTTCCTAGTGACTGTTAAAGAGTTACTTGAAGATCCATCACGCTTATTACTCGAGGTGTAGTTGTAATGAATTTGCATGAATATCAATCAAAAGAATTGTTGGCACAAGCTGACTTGCCCGTATCTAAAGGGCAAGTAGCAAGTTCTGTTGAAGAAGCACTTCACGCTGTCTCCGCTATGGGTTTATCCCGTTGGGTGGTAAAAGCGCAAGTGCATGCTGGCGGTAGAGGTAAAGCTGGCGGTGTTAAATTAATTTCTAATAAAGATGAAGTAGCTGATTACGTTCGTTCTTTGTTAGGAAAAAATTTAGTTACCTACCAAACGACAGCAGAAGGTCAACCTGTTAATCAAGTATTAATCGAAGAACCTTGTGACATAGAACAAGAATTGTATTTAGGCGCGGTTATTGATCGTGCAAAGCAACGCGTTGTTTTCATGGCATCCACAGAAGGTGGTGTTGAAATTGAAAAAGTAGCAGAAGCTAATCCTGAAAAAATCCTTACTATTACCGTTGATCCTGTTGTTGGCGTTCAACCTTATCAAGGTCGTCAACTTGCATTTGCATTAGGCTTAAAAGGGGATTTAGTTAAGCAGTTTGTTCATTTGCTATTAGGCTTAGGCAAATTGTTTAAACAAGATGATTTTAGTTTATTAGAAATTAATCCACTTGTTATTACTAAACAAGGTAAATTGCTTTGCTTAGACGCAAAAATTACTATTGATGAGAATGCACTATATCGTCAACCAGAAATTCGCGCTATGCGTGATGCTTCTCAAGAAGATGCGCGTGAAAATCGTGCGCGTGATTGGGAATTAAATTACATAGCACTAGATGGTGACATCGGTTGTATGGTGAATGGTGCAGGTCTTGCTATGGCCACTATGGACATGATTAAACTGGAAGGCGGCAATCCTGCTAACTTCTTAGATGTGGGTGGTGGTGCAACTAAAGAACGTGTGTCTGAAGCATTTAAAATTATTTTATCGGATAAAAAAGTCAAAGCGATTTTAATTAATATCTTTGGCGGTATTGTTCGTTGCGATTTAATTGCTGAAGGTATTATTGGTGCAGTTTCTGAAGTTGGTACACAATTACCAGTCGTTGTACGTCTTGAAGGTAATAATGCAGAATTAGGTGCAAAATTACTAAGAGAAAGTGGTTTAAATATTATTGCTGCCACAAGCTTCACGGATGCTGCGAAAAAAGTGGTAGAAGCAGCAGCTAACGTAAAGGTGTAGAGCAATGAGTATTTTAATTAATAAAGATACAAAAGTAATTTGCCAAGGTTTTACTGGCAAGCAAGGTACTTTTCACTCCGAACAAGCTATTGCTTACGGAACGAAAATGGTGGGTGGTGTAACGCCTGATAAAGGTGGACAAACTCATTTAGGTTTACCTGTTTTTAACACAGTTAAAGAAGCGTATGAAGCAACCAAAGCAGATGCTTCCGTAATCTATGTTCCAGCGCCTTTCTGTAAAGACTCTATTTTAGAAGCGGTTGATGCCGGTATTAAATTAATTGTCTGTATTACAGAAGGTATACCAGTACTCGATATGTTAGAAGTTAAAGTATGCCTAGATCAACATCCTGGTGTGCGTTTAATTGGCCCTAACTGCCCTGGTGTTATTACACCTGGCGAATGCAAAATTGGTATTATGCCTGGTTTCATTCATCAACCTGGTAAAGTAGGTATTGTATCGCGCTCTGGTACCTTAACTTATGAAGCGGTGAAACAAACTTCAGATTTAAATCTCGGTCAAAGTACTTGCGTAGGTATTGGTGGTGATCCTATCCCTGGCACTAACTTTGTCGATGTATTAGCGCTATTTGAAAAAGACCCACAAACTGAATTAATTGTAATGGTCGGTGAAATTGGCGGCAGCGCAGAAGAAGAAGCGGCTGAATTTATTAAAGCCAATGTCACAAAACCAGTTGTTGCCTACATTGCAGGTGTAACAGCACCTCCAGGTAAGCGTATGGGTCATGCTGGTGCAATTATTGCAGGTGGTAAAGGAACTGCTGCTGAGAAGTTTAAAGCCTTAGAAGCAGCGGGTGTGCATATTGTTCGTTCTCCTGCGGAAATTGGCAAGCGAGCAGCAGAAGTATTGGGTAAAGGTGCTTAACTTTTTATGTTAGATCCCAAATTAATCAGGAATGATATAGATAATATTGCCGCGCAACTTAAAAAGCGCGGCTTTATTTTAGATACAGCAAAATTTAATGCTTTAGAAGAACAACGTAAAACATTACAAGTCAAAATGCAGGAATTGCAAAATGAACGTAATGTGAAATCTAAAGAAGTAGGACATGCCAAAGCAAAAGGTCAAGATGTTCAACCTGTGCTAAAAAGTTTGAAAGAATTGAGTGATTCATTAAAGTTGGTTGAAGACGATTTTGCGCGTGTACAACAGGAAATGGATCAATGGTTAGCAAGTATACCGAACTTGACGCATGAGTCTGTGCCTCAAGGTAAAAGTGAAGATGATAATCAATTAATACGTAGCTGGGGTGAACCAAAGAAATTCTCCTTCCAACCTAAAGATCACGTGGAATTAGGCGCACCAAATGGGTGGATAGATTTTGAAACTGCTGCCAAAATTTCAGGCGCACGTTTTGTTGTGTTGCGTGGTGCATTAGCTAAATTGCATAGAGCCTTAGGCCAATTTATGCTGGATTTACACACGCAAGAACACGGCTATCAAGAAATTTCTGTACCTTATATTGTGAGTGCAGAAAGTTTATTTGGTACAAGTCAGTTACCGAAATTCAAAGAAGATTTATTTGCTGTTAGTGGAGAAAATGAGCGTTATCTTATTTCCACTTCAGAAATTCCTGTTACAAATACGGTGAGTGATTCTATTTTAAATGCAGATCAATTACCGATGAAATACGTTTGCTATAGCGCATGCTTTAGAAGTGAAGCAGGCTCTTACGGTAAAGATATGCGTGGTATGTTAAGACAACATCAATTTGAAAAAGTGGAATTGGTCCATATTGTAAAACCAGAAAATTCTTATCAAGCATTAGAAGAATTAACTAGCCATGCAGAAAAAGTATTGCAGCGATTAGAATTACCTTATCGCGTGATGGCACTTTGTACGGCTGATATTGGTTTTAGTGCTGCTAAAACTTACGACTTAGAAGTTTGGTTACCGGGTCAGCAACGCTATAGAGAAATTTCCTCTTGCAGTAATACAGAGAGTTTTCAAGCAAGACGTATGAAAGCAAGATGGCGTGACGAAAATGGTAAGATAGAATTGGTCCATACATTGAATGGGTCTGGGTTAGCAATAGGCCGTACGCTGATTGCGGTGGTTGAAAATTATCAAGATGAATTAGGAAGAATACATATTCCTAAAGCATTGCAGCCTTATATGAATGGATTAGAAGTAATAGAATAGCTTGATAAGTGATGAACAAGCGGACGCGTCATCGCGGGACGTGATGAGCGCCATTGTCATCCTGAGCGTAGCGAAGGATCTGCTTAATTTTTCATTGCTGAATTGGAAGCAGATCCTTCGCTACGCTCAGGATGACAATGACGCTCCTAATCACAGTTAACTTAACGCGATGGTGAAACAAAACAGGATAGGAGAAACGAGTGCGTATCATAAGTTACTTTTTCTTACTGATCATAGTCGTATTTGGTGTGACATTTGCTACTTTAAATTCTGAATCTGTCACCATTAATTACTATTTCGATCAAAGCACCTTACCCTTATCATTATTGCTCGTTTTAGTATTCGCACTAGGCTGCTTGATAGGCATGATGGTGGGCTTTTGGTTAGTAATAAAAACTAAAATTACGACTTATCGATTACGTCAGCGTTTAGCGTTAGCAGAAAAAGAAATTGAAAACTTACGCGCTATTCCATTGCAGGACAAAGTGTAATGAAAACGATATGGATATTCCTCATACTTGTTTGTATAGGTATAGCATGGTTGCTAGGTTATAGAGCACGCCCAAAAGAACAAACTACCCGTAAAGTAAATTTGCCACGTGACTATTTAATTGGTCTCAATTTTCTTTTGAATGAAGAAACGGATAAAGCCGTCGATATTTTTGTAAAAATGTTAGAAGTCGATAGCGATACAGTAGAAACACATTTAGCTGTAGGAAAACTATTTCGTAAGCGCGGCGAAGTCGATAGAGCTATTCGCATACATCAAAATTTAATTGCACGTCCTCAATTAGAAAAAATTTATCGCGAACAATCCTTGTATGAATTAGGTCAAGATTATCTTAGTGCTGGAATGTTAGATAGAGCAGAGAGAATTTTTCTAGAGTTAGTTAATGCTAAATCGCATTCTGCTCAAGCATTGAAAACATTAATTGATATTTATCAGCAAGAAAAAGATTGGGATAACGCGGTGCAAACGGCGCATAAATATGAAGGTGTTACTAGAAAAAATATGCAGCCTGTTATTGCGCATTATTATTGTGAATTAGGTGAAAGTGCGTTTGCTAAAGGCGCACTGAATAAAGCATCGGAATTTCTTGATAAGGCATTATCTGCTGATAAGTCTTGTGCAAGAGCGAGTTTGCTGCAAGCTAAAGTATTAATGGAACAAAAAGATTATAAAACAGCATTAAAAAGCCTGAAGAAAATCCAGCAGCAAAATCCAGACTACCTTTCTGAAGCGATAGAATTATTAGCTTCTTGCTATGAAAAATTAGATGATGAAGAAAATTTAGTTGTTTATCTCAAACAATTATTAGAAGAGTATCCCAAAGTCCCTGTCGCCTTGATTCTGGCGGAGCGTATACGTAAGCGTAAAGGGGATAAGGTAGCTGCAAATTTTGTAGCGGATTACGTACGTCGTTATCCAAGCTTGCGAGGCCTTTACACATTTGTGAATTTATATATTTCTAATGCGCAAGGTCAGGCTAAAGATGATTTACATATATTACAAAATTTAATGAAGAAATTGTTGGCCAACAAACCTGATTACCAATGTAGCTCTTGTGGGTTTTCAGGAAAATCTTTGCATTGGCAGTGTCCAGGATGTAAACAATGGAGTACAATACTACCTATTTATAGCCTAGAAGAGAAAATGGCTTAACTGACTGCCGTGTAAATTATGCAAAACTTATCAACTAACACTAGGCAACCTATTATTGCCGTAGCTCCTATGATGGATTGGACCGATAGGCATGACAGGTATTTTCTACGTCTTATAGCTCCCAATATTCGCCTTTATACTGAAATGCTAACCATGCAGGCTTTGACCTTTGGTGATTACCAACATTTATTAGCCTTTGACCCCAGCGAAAAGTATTTAGCTTTGCAGTTAGGTGGAAGCAACCCCGCTTGTTTAGCAGAATGTGCCAAAAAGGGGGAGGAGGCAGGCTATGATGAAATCAATTTAAACGTAGGCTGTCCTAGTCCTAGAGTCAGCTCTGGAGGATTTGGTGCTTGTCTTATGCTAGAGCCAAATTTGGTAGCTGATTGCATCACTGCTATGCAGGCGGCTATTACTATCCCTGTGACTGTAAAATGCAGGATTGGGGTGGATAATGAAGACTCATACGAAAAACTAAGTCAATTTATAAAATTAATCGCAAGCACGGGTTGTCAAACGTTTATTATCCATGCACGCAAGGCATGGTTATCTGGGTTAAGCCCCAAGCAAAATCGTGAAATACCTCCTCTTTGTTATGAGCGTGTCTATCAAATTAAACAAGATTTTCCGCATCTTACTATACTGATTAATGGTGGTATTACTACATTAAATCAAGTAGATACGCATATTAATAAAGTAGATGGAGTCATGATAGGCCGCGCTGCTTACGGAAACCCTTACTTCTTGGCTGAGCTACAAGCGCATTATTTCCCTGATGTGCCTGTTTTAACGCGTGAACAAGTAATAGAAAATTTTTATCCCTATATTGAAAAACAGCTTCACAACGGTGAAAAATTGTCTAGAATGACGCGTCACATCCTTGGTTTGTATCAGGGGCAACGTGGCGCAGCAATATGGCGGCGTCATTTAAGTGAAAACGCGCATAAGGCTTGTGCTGATGTGAAAGTGGTAGAGCAAGCTTTAAGCCTGGTTGCGAATTTTAATTCTTAATTTTGATGAGGGATGTTATATGCCAGAATCATTAGCTCAGTATGCAAATATTGTCGGTTTTGGTGGCGTGCTTTCCACACTCTCTGCTTATTTTATGCTAAATATGAATAAGCTGCCTTCAACCAGTTTAGTTTACCTTTGCTTAAATTGTTTAGGCTCTACCTTATTATTATTTTCACTTATGTTTTATTGGAATTTATCGTCTGTGATCATAGAAACATCATGGATTTCTATCAGCCTTATGGGTATTTATCGTTCTGTGCGCAGAAATAAGCAAGCTAAGCCTAATAATCTTTATTTAATTCAAGATTATGAAAAAACAGGGTAGCAGAGCAATTAATGGTTTTTTGCATAACTGAAAGGATTTGAAGGGGTAAATGGATTTACCCCGACAGATCCTAATGTAACTCTTTAATAAGTCAAATCTTTTATAGCTTTTATTATTGAGTGTTATACTTAAAAAAATGCCTATATTGAGATTGCTAATGAAAAACCATATCCTCAACTCCTTAAGTATAACTTTGCTTTCAACCGCATTCACATGCCTGCCTATAACAACCTATGCGGTCGATAGTACCTCCCTTGGTGCACCTTATTATACTGTAGGCCCCACCACCTATATTTTAGCGGTAGGTACTTCTCATAATACAGAATTCATGTATTACAATGTGGGGGGCAGGGAATATTGGACATTGCGTATGTATACAGGCTTGCGTCAATGCGCTAGCGGCACTATACCTTATGTACAAACTCAAATTCTTTGGGCACAAAGTCCAGGTAATGAGGGTCTTAAATTTATAAGCTTAGAGCCTGGATGGTCTACTCGCGATATGACTAGTCAACCGACGTTGCAATGGATAGGTTATGCTTATGAAATTCCTATTTTTATTAAAACGGTTGGAACCAGTGATGCTTTTAGATCTAGCATTTCATTTAGTTGGGTGCTTTATTGTTATGCTAATACGCAACCGTTTGTTGGGGATACTTTTGTTTATTAATTTTGTTACAAAGCCTTAGCTAAGTGAATAGCTAAGGCTTTGTACTTAATCCCAGTTCAACGCCCCACCAGTTTGGTATTCGGTAACGCGAGTTTCAAAGAAGTTTTTCTCTTTCTTTAAATCCATAATTTCACTCATCCATGGGAATGGATTCGTTGCACCTGGAAATTGTTGAGGTAAACCAATTTGTGCGCAACGACGATTAGCAATAAAGCGCAGATAGTCTTTAAACATATCGGCATTTAAACCTAAAATACCGCGTGGCATGGTATCTACTGCGTAAGCATATTCCAACTCTACCCCTTCTTTAATCATAGCCAGTGTTTCTTGTTTGAAGTCTTCTGTCCATAAGTGGGGATTTTCAATTTTAATTTGATTAATCACATCAATGCCAAAATTTAAATGCATGGATTCATCACGCAAAATATATTGGAATTGTTCTGCTGTGCCTGTCATTTTGTTGCGACGGCCCATGGATAATACTTGAGTAAAACCAACGTAGAAAAATATCCCTTCAAAAATCACGTAAAAAGCAATTAAATCGCGTAATAAACGTTGATCATTTTCTACCGTACCTGTTTGGAAAGTAGGATCACCTAAGCTCTGTGTGTACTTTAATGCCCATGCAGCTTTGCGTGCTACAGAAGGGACTTCTCTATACATGTTAAATACTTCAGCTTCATCCATACCTAAGCTTTCAATGACATATTGATAGGCATGGGTATGTAGAGCTTCTTCAAATGCTTGGCGTAGTAAATACTGACGACATTCGGGGTTGGTAATCAGCCTATAAACTGCTAATACTAAGTTATTAGCAACGAGAGAGTCAGCTGTAGAGAAAAATCCTAAGTTACGTTTAATAATAAGACGTTCATCTTCAGTTAAACCATTTGGATCTTTCCACAAAGCCACATCAGGCGCCATATTGATTTCATTAGGCATCCAGTGATTAGCGCAAGCGGCTAAATATTTTTCCCATGCCCACATATATTTGAAAGGCACTAATTGATTTAAATCGCTGCGAGAATTAATCATTTTCTTAAGATCAACTTGGACGCGTGCTGCGCCCATTTCTAATTCTTCTAAGCCGGTAAAACCTTGTGTTGCCGCTTCTGCCATTTTTTTTATCTCCTATTTCTATTCGCTAGAAAAAACATGTTGTCATTACACTCTGTCATGCAGATAGTACAGGTAACCGCAAGAGCACCATTGTCATCCTGAGCGTAGCGAAGGATGATAATGGTGCTCCTATTGCGGCCTGCACTTTGACATAACAGAAGAGCATCCTGTTATACCAGTTAAAACACACTGGTATAACAAGGTTAAAGAATATTACTGACACGCCTCACAAGTTGGGTCTGTTATCAAGCAAGCTTTAGGAGCAGGATCAACTTGTACTGCATTTAAGGCTCTATCATCTACGGTTGCTTTTTCTGCATTCGTTGCACCCATGCTGCGTAGATAATAAGTTGTTTTTAAACCGCGTATCCAAGCATGACGATAGAGTTGATCTAGCTTTTTGCCAGAAGGTTGTGCCATATATAAATTGAGTGACTGCGCTTGATCTATCCATTTTTGTCGTCTAGAGCCAGCATCCACTAACCAAGTTGGATCGACTTCAAAAGCAGTTGCATAAATTTGCTTTAATTTTTCAGGAATACGACTGATCTTAGCAACGCTGCCATCGTAGTATTTAAGATCATTTACCATTACTTCATCCCATAAGTTTTCTTGCTTAAGGTCAGCAACTAAATAAGGGTTAATGACAGTAAATTCACCTGAAAGGTTAGATTTAACAAAGAGATTTTGATAAGTCGGTTCTATAGACTGTGACACACCGCAAATATTTGAAATAGTGGCAGTAGGTGCAATAGCTAATACGTTGGAGTTACGCATGCCTACTTTTTTCACGCGCTCACGCAATGTATTCCAATCTAATCTTTGTGTTTTGTTAAGTTCAAGATATTTGCCTCTATGTTTTTCTAAGATAGCTAATGAATCAATTGGCAATATACCTTGGCTCCATAATGAACCTTGATAGGATGAATAAGTGCCGCGTTCTTCTGCTAAATTGGTTGAAGCTTCAATCGCATAATAGCTAATGATTTCCATGGATTCATCGGCAAACTCCACTGCTTCTTGTGAAGCATAAGGAATGCGTAACTTATATAATGCATCTTGAAAGCCCATTAATCCCATGCCAACAGGTCTATGCTTGAAATTGGAATTTTTAGCTTGTGGAACGGAGTAATAATTAATATCTACGACATTATCTAACATGCGTATTGCTGTATGGATAGTGCGGCGTAATTTCTCTTTATCTAATCCTTTATCCGTCATATGGGCAATTAAATTGACGCTACCTAGGTTGCAAACAGCAATTTCATCACGTGAGGTGTTAAGCGTAATTTCAGTACATAAGTTTGAGCTATGCACGACGCCTATATGCTGCTGCGGTGAACGTAAGTTGCAAACATCTTTGAAGGTAACCCAAGGATGTCCCGTTTCAAATAACATGGTTAGCATTTTACGCCATAATGAGATAGCAGGAATTTTTTTAAAAGTTTTAATTTCGCCGCGTGCTGCTTTTTCTTCATAAGCAGTATAGGCTTTAGCAAATTCTAAACCGTATAAGTCATGTAAATCCGGTGTTTCATCAGGGGTAAACAATGTCCAATCTTTATTTTCAACTACGCGCTGCATAAATAAATCAGGAATCCAATTCGCTGTATTCATATCATGCGTACGACGGCGTTCATCACCTGTGTTTTTACGTAATTCTAAAAATTCTTCAATGTCTTTATGCCACGTTTCAAGATAAGCACAAACTGCACCTTTACGCTTCCCACCTTGATTGACAGCAACAGCAGTCGCGTTGGCTACATTTAAGAAAGGCACAACGCCTAATGATTTACCATTTGTACCTTTAATATGAGCACCCATGGCACGCACATTAGTCCAGTCATTACCTAACCCGCCAGCGTATTTAGAAAGTAGAGCATTATCTTTAATCGCACTGTAAATTCCATCTAAATCATCAGGTACGGTGGTCAAGTAGCAGCTAGATAATTGTGGTCGTAGTGTACCGGAATTAAATAGAGTGGGAGTGGAGCTCATAAAATCAAATGAGGAAAGTAAATTATAAAACTCAATTGCACGTTTTTCTTTTTCCTTTTCCTCAATAGCAAGACCCATAGCGACACGCATGAAGAAAGCTTGAGGTAATTCAAAACGCGTGCCATCCCAGTGAAGGAAGTAGCGATCATATAATGTTTGCAAACCTAAATAAGTAAATTGTAAGTCGCGTTCAGGTTTGAGTGCAGCGGTAATTTTTGCTAAATCAAACGTCTTTAATTTTGGATCTAGTAATTCATGCTTAATACCTGCATCCAAATAAGTATGAAAGTAAGAAGCATATAGGCTTTCCATTTCACTGACGGTGGCTGAATTCTTTAGCGATAAAAATTCTAAGGCTTCGCTGCGCAAATCATTTAACAGTAAACGTGCGGCTACATGAGTATAGTTAGGTTCCTTTTCGATAAGGATGCGCGCAGACATCACTAATGCTTTATTCATTTCTCTGAAGGGCACTTTATCAAATAAGTTACGCTTTACATCATCTATAATGAGGTTAGCAGAGACGCTGGCTAAGCCTGCGCAAGCTAAGTTAACTTGTTCTGTTAATGCTTTTATATCGAGTGGCTTGATGCTGCCATCTGCCATAGTAACGCGTAAAGTGTTTTGTGCTGCTTTGCTTTCTTCTTCTGCTTTTTGTGCTAATTCTCGTTCACGTCTGCGTTGTTCACGATAAAGTACATAAGCTTTTGCGACTTTATATTCAGCAGCGCGCATTAATTCTAATTCGACTTGGTCTTGTACATCTTCTATGTGTAAAGTTCCGGTGCTGTGCAATCTGCGAGCAAAGGTATCCGCAATTTTTTTGGTTAAGAGTGAGACTTTTTCATGTATGCGGCTTGAACTGGCAGCCGTATCACCCTCGACTGCCAGAAACGCTTTGGTCATGGCAACAGCGATTTTGTTGGCGTCGAAGGGGGTAACGGTGCCATTACGGCGAATTACTTTTATCAGACCAGGGGCGGTTTGCGCAATATCAAAATGAGGGGTATAGGTTACCGACGACGAAGTTAGTTGGGTATCCATGCTCTCTATTCTCCACGAGATCAATAGTTAATTCAATGTAAGTTCATGTAGGGCAGACTTGTGGTTGTGAGTCGTTGAAACCACAATATGTAGTTGTTTTTCTGCGTATCGATAACAAGATAATGGATATCGAAAGAGATAGCAAGAGAATAAAAATAGCGTTAAAAAAATCTACATAGGGGTAGTAATTTTGTGAACATATGTCTTAAATTGCTGTGGTATTTTAAGACATTACTTCTTCTATAACCCTGTTAGCAATTGTCTTGTATCTGTAAGGGGATTGTTTCCAGGATTAAAATCATCATAACGTGGTAGAGGGGGAGATACAGGCATAGGCGTTATTGAATGACGCCTTGAAATAGGCCTAGGGGGAAAAAATGAGGCGCTTGATGAGGAAACAGTCATTTGCTTAAAAGCTTCTTTTGGAGCTACATTTTGTTTCGCTATTGTCAACACTTCTGGCTGCACTGTTGGTAACACTTCTTTTACGGAGTTTGAGGCTATAGAAGAGCGGCGTTTTCTAGTTGTAATTTGTGTGCTACTTGAAAGAAATGCAGTAATTCTTGGAGATTGTTTTGCACCTAATTCAGCTAATCCTAACTGCCTTAATGGCTGCTCCGATGAAGTGCCTATTTGGGGATATTCTGGTGGAGAAGTTGATTGATCGCTTACTCTAGAACTTATGCCATTAGGAGACGTTTTTTGTGGGGTATTAGTAATTGATGGTTCTGGAATGGTACTACTATTGAGGCTATCAGGAGATAATTCTCCTACATTCGCTAATGGTTGTAATGAAGGGCTAGCTTCAGAAGATTGCTCGCGTGATGGGGCTGGTTCCATGCTGATTTCGCGATAAGAGTGGCTTTTTAATTTACCAAAGATTCGTTTGCCAAAAGTTTTTGTTTTGCTAAATAAAGGTTTGCTTGTATTAACACAAGTTTTACCAAACTCCCAAAGGGTTCTCAGTGAATTAACAGTACCAGCACCAAATACAATACTTGCAGCAACAATGGTACCAATACCTGCTAAGCTGGTAGGTGGGAAGTAGAGCATCACCATACCTGCGAGTATTAAGCCAGTCATGACTACTTGGCGTAAATTGTTTAATCCTTCAGATAACATTTTGAATTTAAGTTCGTGTTGTAAGTGCTCAATAGCTTCTATATCTTGAGATAGGCGTTTAATATCGACATCTAATTGCGCGTTTGGCTGGCTTCTTTGTTTAAGTTTTGCATCAATAAGGTCATTGCGTAATTCTTTTAAGCGTTTGGAAAGTTTTCTGTGTAACATAAAATCTTTAAATAGATCACGCGCTCCTCTGTATATATCAATTAGCGTATCCATGGAAAAACCAGCTACATTGATGATAATAACGGACATGCCGCTGGTAAGGATAATAGAGGCGACATTAATGCCTATCCAAACCACATCGTTTAACATACGAGTGGGTCTATTACCTTCTAAGAAAGCGTTGATAAAGCGATAGCCCCATAATTTCAATAGAGGCCATTTTTGTTGATTTTTACTGCGTGGCTGCAAAATAGCTTTATCAAATATATCTAAAGCATCTACTACTAAACGAAGACCATAAACAACCCCAAACCAACCGAAGAACATAGGTAGAAAGCTTTTAGGCTGTTCTAGTTCTCTTAATACACGATTTAATCGGCCTATAATTAAACGTAGTGTATTCACTCTTAAAAAATTTTCTTGTACAAAACTTGGTTCAATGGGAGACAAGAATCCGTTGACTATAGGTATGTAGTATAAAAATGCCTTACCTAGGCGTTTGAGTAAATTACTGGTTGAGTCTTTTTTATAGAGATCGTCAGAATCAATGGATTGTTTAGAAGAAGAAAGGGCTCGTAAACTAAGTTCTTTAGATAAACCCCAAAAAGTATCTTGCTGAGCCGTTTTTAAATTAGCTAGTTTTCTATATTTCGCTTCTTTAGCGGAATCTTGTAAAACAGAATTCTTTTTAGCCAGCCATGCATCATGTTTTGCTTGTTTTTGTTCGGCTGCGTCTTTAGTGACAGAAGAGTCAGTGCTGTTGTCAGGGATTGATAAGCCTGAGTTGATGTCTTCTTCTTGATTTAAGCCTGATTCAATAGCAGGTGAATCTGAATTAATATTATTGCTAGAATTTAAACTGATTTGGGTGGGCGAGTAAAGGTAGGCTAATTTTGTAGCTATTTTTACTTTTTTTTCTTTTACTAAATCTTTAACTTCTTCAGCATCTATCTCTTTTTTCAGGGTTTTTAGCCCCAGTAGAAATAAAGATGAAAATTTAGTATAGGTATCGGGTAGTTCAGCCAGAGTGGCTAATTCGTAAGCAGTAAAGTCCCTACTTTTAAATAATCTGGTTTCTTGTGCCACAACCCATCCCCGTTATTGCTTACTTTCTCCAAATTGTAGGTTTGTAATCTTAAGAAAATATTAACTAAAGTCAATTTCGTGATAAACTTAGCCTCTATTTCCTCTTGACAAATTTGATTATTTTAGATTATTGAGCTATCATTTGACAGCTTAAGAGCTCGCCAATAGAATGCGCGCATGACTGAAAAATTCATACCAGAACATATAGATCCGCTTCGTTATGCCGAACAGAGCTTGCGCTTAGATGGCTTAATAAAGCTATCGGACATGCATAGACTGAGCACTAGCTTAAGTAAAACAGACGATATGGTCACTGTAAGTTTGCAGTTTGGCCTGGATGAACAAGGTAAACCCTATATAAAAGGGCATTTGCAGACGATTTTAACCTTGCAATGTCAGCGTTGTATGGGACCTTTTAGTTATGAAATAATAGCGGACTTTGTTCTAGGGATAGTAAATACCTTAGAGGAAGCCAAAGCATTGCCTGAGCTTTATGAGCCGGCAATGACTAAAGAGGGTAGTTTGGCATTAAGAGAGTTGGTCGAAGATGAGATCATTTTAAATTTGCCAATTATTCCTAAGCATGAACCTGAAGATTGTTCGGTTAATATCCCAACAATTGAATCAGGATGGGAACAAGGAAAGCGGGAAAACCCTTTCCAAGTATTGGAATCATTAAAACGCAAAAGTGATAAGTAAGTGGGGAGTTAAAAAATGGCCGTTCAAAAAAGCCGAGTTACACGATCAAGACGTGGTATGCGTCGTTCACACGATGGTTTATCAAAACCAACATTGTCCGTGGATAGTGCAACTGGTGAAACACATAGACGTCATCATGTTAGCCCAGATGGATATTACAAAGGCCGCCAAGTCATTGATAATTCCGTCACCGTCGAAGAAGAAAGCGACGAAGAGTAGTTCGCTTGACAATAACGATAGCGATTGATGCAATGGGAGGCGATTACGGGCCTCCTGTTACTATTCCTGCTGCATTAGATGTGTTAGCTAAGCATGCTAATTTACATCTCATTTTAGTTGGCGATACCTCTATTATAGAGCAAGTGTTAACCAATCACGCTTACGATAAATCGCGTTTGCGTATTGTTCACGCCTCACAACAAGTTCTAATGGATGAATTACCTTCGCAAGCTCTACGCACTAAGAAAGATTCTTCTATGCGTATTGCTATTAATCAAGTGAAAGAGGGTAGCGCCTCAGCTTGCGTTAGTGCGGGTAATACGGGTGCTCTCATGGCAACCGCTAGGTTTGTGTTAAAAACCCTTCCTGGTATAGATAGACCTGCTATTGTTTCTACTTTGCCTACTAAAAATCCACAGAAAAATGTGCGTATGTTAGATTTAGGCGCAAATGTAGATTCTTCGCCAGAAGATTTGGTGCAATTTGCCGTAATGGGGTCAGTGCTAACGTCTGCTGTTGATAATATTCAATCACCTAAAGTGTATTTATTAAATATTGGTGAAGAAGAAATTAAAGGTAACGAATTAGTAAAGCAAACCGCAGCCCTTTTAACCCAGTCTAATTTAATTAATTACCAAGGTTACATAGAAGCAGATGCATTGCATTCAGGCGAAGCAGATGTCGTTGTGTGTGATGGTTTTGTAGGTAATGTTGCATTAAAAACGACTGAAGGCGTAGCTCGCTTTATTTCTTATTTATTAAAACAAGCATTCACCCGCAATATTTTTACTAAATTAATTGGCTTGATTGCAAGGCCAGTATTAAAAACGGTTGCCATGCGTATAGATCCATCACGTTATAATGGCGCTACATTTTTAGGCTTGCAGGGCATAGTCGTTAAGAGTCATGGGGGTGCAAGTGCGCACGCTTTTGCTTTTGCGATAGAAGAAGCCATTATAGAAGCCGAAAAACAAGTACCTGCACGCATTAAGCATGAAGTAGAACAACGCTTAACATCCTCTTCGAGCCCAAACGGGAGTAACTAACCTATGACGTATTCCAAAATAGTAGGAACGGGAAGCTATTTGCCTGAAAAAGTGCTCACTAATTTTGATTTAGAAAAAATGGTTGAGACAACGAATGAATGGATAGTTGAGCGTACAGGGATTCGTAATAGACACATAGCTGCTGAACATGAAGATGCCGTTACGATGGCAGAAGAAGCAGGCAGAGCTGCATTAAAAGCAGCAGGTCTCACGCCTGCTGATATTGGCATGATTATCGTTGCATCAACGACTCCCTCCATGGTGTTTCCAAGTACAGCTTGTTTATTGCAAGAGCGTTTTGGTATAGCAGGTTGTCCCGCGTTTGATTTAAATGCGTCTGCTTGTGCTGGTTTTATGTATGGTTTTAGCATTGCTGATCAATTCATTCGAACTGGCGCGATTAAAACCGCATTAGTCATAGGCAGTGAAGTCATGTCACGCGTAGTAGATTGGAAGGATAGATCAACTTGCGTGTTATTTGGCGATGGCGCAGGCGCAGTAGTGTTAGGTGCAAGCAAAGAACCCGGTGTGGTTTCTACCCACTTGCACGCAGATGGCACACATAAAGATGTTTTATATTTACCATTAGGTAATAAAAAATCACCTAATATTGAATCCGTAAAAATGTTAGGTAACCAATTATTCAAATTAGCAGTAAATAGTTTAGGTGATTTATGCGATGAAACCTTAGCTGCTAATAACTTACAAAAATCCGATATAGATTGGCTAATTCCTCATCAAGCTAACATGCGTATTATTCAAGCGATGGCTAAAAAGCTAGATCTGCCTTTAGAGCGTGTTGTTATTACATTAGACGAACAAGGAAATACATCGAGTGCTTCTATTCCTTTGGCACTGGATAAAGCAGTTCGTGACGGCCAAATTAAACGTGGTCAAATGCTCATAATGGAAGGATTTGGCGGTGGTCTTGCTTGGGGTTCTGCCTTAGTCAAATATTAATTTTGCTATAAAAATAAAGGTTACGTGCTATGAGCGCTAAATTAGGTATTGTATTTCCTGGACAGGGATCACAAAGTGTTGGCATGTTAGCAGATATTGCTGCTGATTTTCCTATTGTTCAAGAAACGTTTGCTCAAGCATCCGATGTCTTAGGTTATGATCTATGGCATTTAACTTCGCAAGGTCCGGCGCAAGAATTAGATCAAACGACTCACACTCAACCTGCTTTATTAGCAGCCTCTTATGCAATATGGCGAATTCTAATTTCTACGAAAAAAATGATGCCTCAAGTATTAGCAGGGCATAGTCTAGGTGAATACACTGCGCTAGTTTGTGCTAATGCATTGGAATTTACTGATGCTATTAAATTAGTTGCTGCACGTGGTCAATATATGCAAGAAGCTGTTGCAACAGGTGTAGGGGCGATGGCTGCTATCGTAGGATTAACCGATGCAGATGTACTTGCTGTTTGTGAAAAAGTGAAAGAAGGGAAAGAACAAGTATTATCACCTGCAAATTTTAATAGCTTAGGTCAAGTTGTCATTGCAGGACACAAAGTATTAGTTGAACAAGCGGTAGAATTAGCAAAACAAAAAGGCGCTAAATTAGCTATTTTTATTCCTGTTAGTGTACCTTCACATTGTGAATTAATGCAGCCTGCCGCAAAAAAATTAGCGAATTTATTAGAGACTATCAATTTCCACGCACCTACTTTACCGGTTATTAACAATGTCGAAGTAGGCATTACTTACTCGCCAGATGCAATTAAAGAAAATCTAGTTAAACAATTATATAAGCCAGTGCGCTGGGTTGAAACTATTCAATACATGATAAAGGATGGGGTCGATACCATCATAGAATGTGGCCCAGGTAAAGTATTAAACGGTTTAAATAAACGTATTGATAAAAATCTTAAGTTGTTAACAACAGCAAATAAATCAGAATTAGAAATCGTGTTAAATCACGAAAATGAGAGGAGTGTGTAATCGTGCGTGAAGCTTTATTAGAAGGCAAAATTGCATTAGTTACAGGAGCGAGTCGCGGCATAGGTAGTGGTATTGCGTTAGCGTTAGGTCGTGAAGGTGCAACGGTTATTGGCACAGCAACGACACAAGAAGGTGCTGATCGCATTACTCAAACTTTACAAAGTCATTCCATCTCAGGTTATGGTTTAGTGTTAGATGTGACTTCGCCTGAATCTGTAGATCAAGTGATTGCGACTATTAAGGAACGCTCAGGTGTAGTGAATGTATTAGTAAATAATGCAGCGATTACACAAGATAATTTATTTTTGCGTATGAAAGAAGAAGAATGGTTGCAAGTAATAGAAACCAATTTAAATTCTGTTTATAGGGTAAGTAAAGCTTGTTTGCGCGATATGCTTAAATCACGTTGGGGGCGCATTATCAACATAGGCTCAGTCGTTGGTTCTATGGGTAATCCCGGCCAAGTGAATTATTGTGCTGCTAAAGCAGGGGTGATTGGCTTCTCTAAAGCGTTAGCGTTGGAAGTCGGTTCACGTAATATTACTGTCAATACCGTAGCACCTGGCTTTGTTGCCACAGATATGACTAATGCATTAACGGATGAACAGCGCGAAGCCATCTTTGAACGTATCCCTATGCAAAAACTAGGTACCATCGACGATATCGCAGCAGCGGTGCTTTTCCTAGCATCTGCTGGTGCTGGTTATATTACCGGTCAAACCATTCATGTGAACGGTGGCCTGTATATGAGTTAAAAAAATGCTTTTCTATTCAAAGGCCTGAGAATCCCTACTTGCAAGTTGATGGTTTTTGAATAAACTAGCACAAATTATATTCTACGAAGAGGATAGCTTTACCATGACAATGAAAGTAAATGAAATTGAAACACGCGTAAAAAAGATTGTTGTTGAACAATTAGGCGTAAAAGAAGAAGAAGTTACAACAGAAGCCTCCTTTGTGGATGACTTAGGTGCAGATTCTTTAGATACCGTTGAATTAGTAATGGCTTTAGAAGAAGAATTCGAAACTGAAATTCCAGATGAAGACGCAGAAAAAATTATTACTATTAAAGATGCTGTTCGCTACATTGTTGAACGCATGGAAAAAGAAAGCAAAGCTAGCTAGTTAAGGGTATCCCCGCTTGGGCGGGGATTGTTTTGTTAAGATACATCATAATGTAGAGTAAGTAACCGTGATGGGAGCATATTCCCTATCATCCTAAGAGGACTGTCATACTAATAGGTTGTCATCCTGAGCGTAGCGAAGGATCTGCTTCCAATTCAGCAATCTAAAATTAAGCAGATCCTTCGCTACGCTCAGGATGACAATCGGCTCAGGGTTGGTACGCTCAAGATGACAGTGATGTTTCCATCACGGTTACTCGCTTCGTAACAAAAAGTTCATCAACCAAATAAATCGAGAGGGTTTTCGCTTGAGTAAACGACGTGTTGTAGTAACTGGTATGGGTATGGTGTCACCGCTTGCTCATAATACGGAAGAAACATGGAAAGCTATTCTTGCGGGCAAAAGTGGTGTTTCCTCTATTGATCATTTTGATGCTTCTGATCTTACTTGTAAAATATGCAGCCGCGTTAAAAACTTTGATGCCACTGCTTATATGTCAGAAAAAGATGTAAAAAAGCGCGACTATTTTATTCAATACGGAATGGCTGCTGCTACTCAAGCTATCGCAGATTCTGGATTACAAGTCACTGAAGAAAACGCAGGCCGTATTGGTCTTGCTATTGGTTCAGGTATTGGCGGTTTGCCCATCATCGAAAAAAATCATGCGATTTTATTAGAATCAGGTCCACGCCGTTTATCCCCCTTCTTCATTCCTGCTGCCTTAATTAACATGATTTCAGGCAATCTTTCTATTCAATATGGAATGAAAGGACCTAATATTGCTTTAGTTTCTGCATGCACAACCGGTACACATAACATCGGTTTAGCAGCACGTACTATTGCTTACGGTGATGCAGATGTTATGGTTGCCGGTGCTGCTGAAATGGCAACAACCAAATTAGGCATAGGCGGCTTTGCTGCTATGCGCGCACTTTCCACGCGTAATGATGCCCCTGAAAAAGCCAGCCGTCCTTGGGATAAAGATAGAGATGGATTTGTATTGGGCGATGGCGCTGGCGTTATCGTGCTAGAAGAATATGAACACGCTAAAGCACGCGGTGCAAAAATTTATGCTGAGCTAGTCGGTTTTGGCATGAGTGGTGATGCAAACCACATGACTTCTCCTGACCCAGAAGGAAGAGGGGCTGCATCTTCTATGAGTGCCGCATTAAAAGATGCCAATATGAAGCCTGAAGATGTGCAATACATTAATGCCCATGGTACCTCAACACCAGCAGGTGATGAATTAGAAGTGATAGGTATTAAGCGAAGTTTTGGCGATCATGCTTACCGTTTAGCGGTTAGCTCAACTAAATCCATGACAGGTCACTTACTAGGCGCAGCAGGTGCAGTAGAAGCCATATTCTCTATCCTTGCCATACGCGACCAAGTTGCTCCTCCTACCATCAACTTAGATAATCCAAGCGAAGGTTGTGATTTAAATTTTGTTCCTCATCAAGCGCAACAACTCGCTATCAATGCGGTATTATCAAATTCATTCGGATTTGGTGGTACAAATGGGACGTTAATTTTTAAGAGGATTTAAATAAAGCAGCATGCAGATAATTAATTTGTTATCTGCATGCTCCTGAGTATTATTCTCTGCCCACTTTCAATAATTTAATTGGTCTAGGGTCAGCAATCGCTATAGGTTGAACCTCTTGTTCAGCGTCTTTTTTGCAATAAAAAAAACTTGCAGAAGATTTAGTAGGTGAACTGCCTGATGAAGGTAGTGAACTTGGTGATTCGCCAGCAGGAAGAATTGCACTTACACGTGGTTGTCGTAGAGGAGCTTCCGTAATTTGTAGGCTATGATCTTCTGTTGCCTCTCTTGAATTTTGCGTTGATGGTGCTATCACTTCTTCTGTTTGTTCTGTAACTGGCATTTGAGTGGCAGCTTCTGCTTGTGGTGTTTCCTCATAAGGAACGAGATAATCATCGATTGAGGTGGGTAATTGAGCATAGTTGTGATTAGATTGCTCAAAGGCCCCATATTCCCCGATATATGAATCCGGGTAAAACTTCTTATTGTATTTATTGCGTAGGAAGCGAATATTTAAAATATTATACGCATCTGTTATTAGATTTTTTTCATGGGGAGTAGCGGCGTTGGCTTTCGCCCAAAGATAATTAATAAATAACAAACCGGGTAGTCGACCAATCCTTGATACACCTAATAACTTGTTTGGATTTATTGCCTTTCCATTGCGTATGTCTTTGGTTAATCTCAGTAATAGGGTAGAGCGAGGTTTTTGTGATATTTCTTCAATTAAATGATTGGGAATAGCTTCCCCTTTTTTTTCAGCATTGAGATACTTCTGGACGGCTCTTTCTTGTAAGCGATGCTTAACATACGTTTTTATGATTTTTCTAGCGACTAATACCGCACATGTTGTCGCAAAAACAGAGAATAAAGCGATAGCCACAGGGCCTGCCGTAAATGGATTGCTTAAACCACCAACTATAAATACAGCACCTGTTGCCATCATGAGTGGGATCATGACACTGGTTAACGTTATCATACCGGTTGCTTTTACGCCCTGACTTACCACGCGCAATGTTTTAAGCTGGCTGCGTTCCTCAGGATGTCGTATATAATTAATCAAGGTTTTAGCAAATTTAAATGTAGATAAGGCAGCATGAATACCCAAGCTGATAGTGAATAAAAGGGGGTTAAAAGGAAGTACATGAGCGAGCAAGCTTATTCCAAACCCGTGTAGCACACCCGCCGTCATGGCTAACGTTGCAGCCAAGTAAGAAATAATAATTAAAGAGCCAATTGATAATTTAGTGCGCAATGGCATAGCAGATAGCGGGGCAAAGATTAACTTTCTCATATGAAATAGAAAATTTGCTGTTTCCCCAACCAGTGGCAGAATAGGGATGAAACGCAATTGCTGCAAAAGGGGCTTAAAAAACATGAAGAAAGTGACAACAGCAGCAAAGGATCCATTAAGATAAGTTGCTAAGGTAATAGAAACTTTTCTACCTAGCTCAAGATAAATTTTACTTTTTTCATACTTTTGAACAGTTGAAGCAGATTCAAGATCAATAATTCCGTCTTCAGAGGCAGCAGGTGTTTTGGACATTTTATTTTCATACTTATGTTTAATATTTGGCTAGTAGTATATGAATCCTACCCAAAAAGTAAATAGAAAACTCTTTAAAACTTAGGCTCAAGCTATTAAATAACAGAGAGCTTTACATCTTAATGATTGCATGACCTTGGCCCTCACAGCTAAAATCAAAGATTATTCATTTCAGCTTAACTATGAAAAAAAGTCTCTCATATTTAGCATGCTTAGCGGTCGCTCTAATAGGCGTAGTCGGGTATTCTTTGTTTTTCCCTACTGTAGACCAACCTCAGGGCGCTACCTATTATTTAAAGCCTGGGGCGTCAAAGAAGGCGGTTTTGGCAGAACTTTACGCCCAAGGGTTGATTAGATCCACCGTATTATTGAATCTCTATACTTATTCGCAGTCTGATTCCACTTTAAAAACAGGCGAGTACTTATTTCCAGCTCACGCAACGCCTGTTTCAATATGGAAGCAAATCACCACTGGCAAAGGCTTGGTTTATCATCCTTTCACTATCATCCCAGGCTGGACGTTTAAACAATTACGCCAAGCATTAGAAAAAATAACCGATTTACGTCATAGCGTCATGTTGCTCGATGATAAGCAAGTCATGCAGAAATTAGGGCAAGAAACAGTTTCTCCTGAAGGGCAATTTTTTCCTGACACTTATTACTACACCAAGGGCATTTCTGATTGGACTATTCTAAAACGTGCTTACCAATTAATGCAGATTAAATTGCAGGCTGCCTGGTTACACAGAGATGCTAATCTTCCGTACAAATCAGAGTATGAAGCGTTAATTGCAGCATCCTTAGTTGAAAAGGAAGCGTATTTAGCTATTGAGAGACCGCTTATTGCTGGCGTGTTAATTAATCGCATTAGAAAAGGTATGTTGCTACAATTTGATCCCACTATTATTTATGGTTTAGGCGATCGTTATAATGGCAAAATCTATAAGCAAGATTTAATTCAAGATACCGCTTATAACACTTACCTGCATAAAGGTTTACCGCCTACACCTATTGCTATGCCAAGCTTAGCTTCTATTGATGCAGCAATGCATCCTGCGCAGCATGATTTTTATTATTTTGTGGCAAAAGGAAATGGTGCTCATCAATTTTCTCATAATTTAACTGAACATAATGCAGCGGTATCTAGTGTAAGAAAACCAGTTAGTTACTATAATGAGTTACGCATAAAAACCTATTTATTACCTTATTTTTCTAGCGGATTAAGCATTACATTATGATAGGTAAATTCATTACAGTTGAAGGCACTGAAGGCGCTGGTAAAAGTACAGCCATGCGTTTTATAGAAGAATATCTTTCTCCAACGTTTCCTTTAGTATTAACGCGTGAACCAGGTGGTACCAAGCTTGCAGAAGCAATACGCCATTTATTGTTACACGCTAAAGAAACAGAAAGAGTGGCACCCATGACAGAATTGCTGCTCATGTTTGCAGCGCGCGCGCAACACATACATCACTTAATTAAACCTTCTTTGCAAGCAGGTAAATGGGTGGTAAGTGATAGATATATTGATGCAACGTATGCTTACCAAGTCGGTGGTAGAGAGTTAAATCTTGAAACGATATCACTGTTTGATAAACAAGTGGTTGGGGATGTTTACCCGGATTTAACTATTCTTTTAGATATTCCAGCAGAATTAGGTATGCAGCGCACTGAAAAGCGCGGCGGGGAAAAAGATAGAATAGAGCAAGAACAAATATCGTTTTTTGATAGAGTAAGAACAACGTATTTGGAGCGTGCGAAAGCAGATCCTAAGCGCATGAAAGTCATTGATGCAAGTCTTGATTTAACTAAAGTGCAAGCACAATTACATGCAGTGTTAGATGAATTTATAAAGAGCCAATCACTATGATTTTTCCATGGCAGCATAAAGTATGGCAGTCTTTATGGCAGGCAGTTTCTGCAAACCGCTTGCCGCATGCTTTATTGTTGACGGGAATGCCTGGCATAGGAAAATCACAATTTGCTGAACGCTTCACTGCTGCTTTATTGTGCGCGCAATCAACAGAAACTAATCCTAATACAGAATGTGACTGTAAACCTTGTCGCTTAGTGAAACAGCATGCGCATCCTAATGTTTTGCGCATTGAACCAGAAAAAGCTGGTGCTGCCATTAAAGTGGACCAAATTCGAGAGATTACTGAATTTACTAACCAAACTAGTTTACAGCAAGGTGTTAGGATTGTTTTAATTAATCCTGCTAATGCAATGAATACAAATGCAGCCAATGCTTTGCTTAAAACACTAGAAGAACCTTGTGATAATGTTATTCTTATTTTAATTAGCTCACAATTAACAGGGTTGCCAGCCACCATTTTAAGCCGCTGTCAGCGCATTGGACTTCCAACTCCTTCAAGAGAAGAGAGCGTAGCTTGGCTAGGTAATCACATCCATGAATCTGATAGTCATCTTCATTTGCTATTAGATCTTGCTTATGGTGCACCCTTAACAGCTTTGCGTTTAATGGAAGAGGATATTGTTTCTACTAGGCAGCGTTTATTTAATGCATTGCACTCACTCACTAATCAAACAGATATTTTAAAGTTAGCAAATGAAATAAAAGAAGTAGAGTTATTACCCCTGCTTAATTTTACAATCAGTTGGCTTATGGATTTACTACGTTTGCAATTGGGCGAAGAACAAGAAAATATTACTAATAAAGATATTGCTAATGAATTGATTCAAGTTAAGCAGAAAACCTCTGTGAAAAAAAGCATGGAATTATTAAATTATTTGCATGAATTGTATAATCAAGTTCAAGTTGGAATTAACTTAAATAAACAATTGACTATAGAAACGATATTAATAAGGTGTCAGCATGTTTTTAGTTGATTCACATTGTCATTTAGACATGTTAGAAGCAAATGGGAATGATCTATCTCAAATACTATTGCGAGCTAAAGAACAAGACGTTAAATATTTATTAAATGTATGTGTATCTTTAGCGGATTTTCCTCGTGTGCTCACTATTGCTGAGAAACATGATTTTATTAGTGCATCGCTAGGTGTTCACCCTAATGAGCAGGAAAATGTTAGCTATGAAACACTCATCGATTTAGGGAAACATCCTAAGGTCATCGCAATCGGTGAAACAGGCTTAGATTATTTTCGCTCAACGGGTAATTTGACTTGGCAGCGCGACCGTTTTCGTGAGCACATACACGCAGCTATCACATTGCAAAAACCGCTTATCGTCCATACACGCGAAGCGCAAGCTGATACTATACAAATTTTAAAAGAAGAGCAGGCTCAAACTGCTGGCGGTGTAATGCATTGTTTTACTGAAAATTGGGAAGTAGCAAAGAAAGCATTAGATCTAGGTTTTTATATTTCTTTTTCAGGCATAGTCACTTTTAAGAATGCAACGACGATACAAGAAGTAGCTAGCAAACTTCCCTTAGAGTCTATGTTAATCGAAACAGATTCCCCTTATTTGGCGCCTATTCCTCATAGAGGAAAACCTAATGAGCCAGCTTACGTTAAGCATACAGCAGAATTTATTGCTGCACTGCGAGGGATTTCTTTAGCAGAGTTAGCAGAAAAAACTACGGATAATTTTTTCACTTTATTTAAAAAGGCGGCGCGACCTCATGTTTAAACCAGCAGCTCTTTTTATTGGATTACGTTATACGCGCGCTAAGCGTCGTAACCATTTTATTTCATTTATTTCTATTATCTCTATGGTAGGTATAGCCTTAGGCATGACAGTGTTAATTACGGTGTTATCTGTCATGAATGGTTTTGATAGAGAAATTCAGAAACGTGTTTTTACTATGGTTTCACCTATCACCATAAGCAGCATGACGGGTTATGTAGCGGATTGGCAAAGTTTGCAGAAATTACTTTCTGAATACAACGTTATTACAGGCACTGCTCCTTTTGCTCAAGGCGAAGTATTATTAAATTATTCAGGCTCAACGCAACCCGTCATTATAAACGGCGTATTGCCCAATGAAGAAAAACAAGTTTCTGCTCTAGCCGATAAAATGGTTCAAGGCCAATTAACTGACTTGCAGCCTGGTAAATTTGGCATCGTATTAGGCGAAAATTTAGCAGCAAGTTTGGATGCTAAATTAGGGGATAAAATTACTGTCGTTACCCCGCAAGTTTCTTTATCGCCAGCAGGTGTTATTCCTAGATTTAAGCGCTTTACGGTAGTAGGCGTGTTTCGCGTAGGGAATGGTTTTGGTTTTGATAAAAGCTTAAGCTTCGTGCACTTAAACGATGCGCAGAAATTGCTTGGTTTAGGTGATAATGTCACTGGATTACATGTTAATATACAGCAATCTGCTCAAGCCCCCGCTGTTGCGCAAATGCTTGCTTCTGAATTAACACCTAGCGCAAACATAAGCACGTGGGCTGATCAATTTGGTGAATTATTTCACGCGGTCCAATTAGAAAAAACCATGATGTTCCTTATTCTCTTACTAATCTTAGCGGTTGCTGCCTTTAACATGGTATCGACCTTGGTTATGGTGGTTAGTGAAAAAGAATCAGACATTGCTATTTTAAGAACGATAGGCGCAACCCCTGCTATGGTGATGAGCATTTTCATTGTGCAAGGTGTAATAGTGGGATTATGTGGTACGTTGTTAGGTTTAATCGGCGGTGTGTTATTAGCTTCAAATGTGACAGTTATTGTAAATTGGATAGAACGTGTCTTCCACGTGCAATTCCTTTCTTCCAATGTATATTTTGTTAATTACCTCCCTTCTGTTATAGAATGGAAAGACATTGCTATGATCAGTGCTGCTTCTTTGTTTTTAAGTTTTATTGCAACGATTTACCCGGCTTGGCGTGCTTCTAAACTTGACCCTGTGGAGTCGTTACGTTATGAATAATTCAATTTTAGCTTGTCATGATGTCGCAAAAACTTACAACGACGGTGTAGCCAATGTTGATGTGCTAAAAGAGGTAAACCTCACTGTCAACGCTGCAGAAATGGTAGCAATTGTAGGTACATCAGGCTCTGGAAAAAGTACCTTACTGCATTTGCTTGGCGGTTTAGATCATCCTACCCAAGGTCAGATTATTTTAAATGGTAAAGATTTGCATGCTTTACCCGAAGTAGAAAAATGTTATTTACGTAATCACTACTTAGGCTTCATTTATCAATTTCATCATCTATTGCCTGAATTTTCTGCATTAGAAAATGTGGGTATGCCTTTGTTAATTCGCGGTGAACTCCCGTCAAAAATACGTGAAAAAGCCAGCCATTTGCTTGATCAAGTTGGTCTTTCTCATAGATTGCATCATAGACTAGGACAATTATCAGGCGGTGAAAGACAACGTGTTGCCATCGCACGTGCGTTAGTATCTGATCCACTTTGTGTGCTTGCAGATGAACCTACAGGCAATTTAGATCCGCATAATGCAGAGCGCGTGCTTAAACTCTTTTTTGATTTACAAAAAGCCTGTAAAACAAGCGTCGTTATGGTAACGCATGATCCAAATATTGCAAGACAAGCACAGCGTACAATGAAAATAGAACAGGGGCGTTTAGTGCCTTTGTAAATAATTAAAAAATTATAAACGAGAGTGGTTATGGCAAAAGATGCTATTCTGTTAGTTAATTTAGGTACGCCTGATAATTGCAATGAGCCTTCTGTGCGGCGCTATCTTAAAGAATTTTTAAGTGATCCAAGAGTGATTGACTTACCGTATTTGACTCGCAAGTTATTGGTTAATGCTTTCATTATTCCCTTTCGCAATAAACGAGTAACTGCTGCCTATAAGAAAATTTGGACTGAAAATGGTTCACCTTTATTGCATTACAGCTTATGTTTAAGAGAAAAATTATCGCAAGAGTTAGGTCCTAAATATCAAGTTGAATTAGGTATGCGTTATGGGAATCCCAGTATTGCTTCAGCCATGTCTAAATTAGTAGATGCAACATCCTTAACAGTTGTCCCTTTGTTCCCGCAATATTCATCAGCCGCAACAGGCTCAGCAATAGAACAAGTTTTAAAAACATTGGCACCTAAATGGAATATACCGCAATTAAAAATAATACGTGATTTTTACAACCATCCTGATTTTATAAAAGCTTATGCTGAACGCATTGATGAATACATTAAAGATAAAAAAATAGATTTACTTTTATTTAGTTATCACGGTTTACCTGAAAGGCATATTAATAAAAGTGATTGTAAAGCTAAATGCGATAGAAAAGATTCCTGTCCGCCTGTTAGTGAGAGCAATGCATTTTGTTATCGCGCGCAATGTTTTGAAACGACAAAGTTAATTGCTGAACAATTAAGACTAAGCCCTGACAAATATGCTGTATCATTTCAATCCCGTTTAGGTAGAACACCTTGGATTAAACCTTATACGGATGTGCTATTACCTGAGCTAGCTAAAAAAGGCATTAAAAACCTAGCTATCGTCAGCCCTTCTTTTGTGGCAGATTGCTTAGAAACTTTAGAAGAAATTGATATTAGAACTCGGGAGCAATGGCGCAGCTTGCAGGGAAATGAGTTTCTTTTTATTCCTTGTCTTAATGATTCTTCTTTATGGATCAAGGCGTTAGTTGATTTTTTAATATAAATTATTATATTTCTCTCTAAAATCAATAATTTTTATATATAAAATAGGTTAATTTTTAATTATTTCTTAATCAAAAACATTCATAATTAACTTATGAACAGGAAAAATCCACAGGCTACTACTATGTTTAGACATCCTCTTAAAGAGCATGAAGATATTTATCAAATCGATGAAGAGACTAAAAACAGGCTCATTAAATCTATAAAAGATGATCTTAAACAAATTAAATATAAAAAAAGGGAATTAGGTAAGCGGGGCAACCCGGATGCAAAAAAAGCTGCAGACGTCTTATATAACGCAGTATATTATGAGCTTACGCGTCTACAGGAAGGGAAAATCAGTGGGGAAGAATTTCAAACTAATTCTTTGGATGCTATTGATAGAGCAAGGCCAGAATTAGAGAAGTTTCGTAATAGACAAATGAAAAAAATTTTGGGTAACCTTGCTCTTGCTATTGTTGGGTTGGGTGTGTTTTATGCTGCTGCTGGATTTGTTAATAAAATGCGAACAGGAAGATTTTTATTTTTCCAAACTAGCTCCGTATTTTTCGCATCGAGCTCCGCCAAAAAACTTAATCGCTTAAAGAAAACTATTAATAATCCTAAATTAGCTGGAATTAAAAGGACGCCTAGAAAACGTTCTTAATAAATTATTTAGGCTTATCGAAGAAGTTTTGTTTGCAATAAATTATATCATTGAATTCTCATTGTGTTATGCGAGTAAGTTCGCATGACAATCTTGCCTACCATCTAATTCATATTACTATCTTTCCAGCCAATTTATCCATTTTTGTTACTTTAAAAGGTATCTATGATTTTTCCCATCTTAGGTTTTTTAGCAGGTGATTTATGTTTGCAGATGTTACCGAGTTTACCATCATTAAATTTGTTAATGGTAGTTTTACTAAGCAGCTTAATAATGGCTTTTATATTTTATCGCACAATAAAATTAAGCGTTATACCATTAGCATTTATCTGCGGTTTTATATTTAGCGCTTTTTTTTCTCATTCACTACTCTCTTGGAATTTACCTAAAGAATGGGAAGGACAATCCATTGTCGTGCGTGGTTATATACAGTCTATTCCTTTAACCGAACAATTTGGTAAGCGGTTTATTTTTAAGATTGAAGAATTTGAATACCAGCGCATTAAATATCAAGCTAATGTTAAAGCGCGTTTAATGTGGAAACATTTTCCAGAACATATAAAGGTAGGTGGCAACCTGCAATTGGTAGTTAAACTAAAACGTATACACAGCATAAAAAGTCCTGGCGCATTTGATTTTGAAGCCTGGGCGTTGCAGCAGGGATTACGTGCAACGGGTTACGTTATCGAGAGTAAAGAAAATAAGTATTTATCATCTAGCTATCATGCCTTTATCAATCAGTGGCGTAATCAATTACTGAAAAAAATTAAATTGCATTTGCCAGCTACTTCTACAGCACCGTGGTTAATTGCATTAACATTAGGTGAAAGAGAGGGAATAGTTCCCTGGCATTGGCAAGTGTTGAGAAATACGGGTACTAATCATTTAATGGCAATTGCTGGTCTACACATAGGTATTATGTCGGGGCTTGCATTTGGATTAATTAATTGGGTTTGGCGCTTATTTCCGCGTTTAGTGCTTACCCTTCCTGCAAAATATGCAGCAGGCTATGCAAGTTTAATCATGGCATTGGTATACAGTGCATTAGCTGGTTTTTCTATTCCTACACAACGTGCTTGCATCATGCTAAGCATTTTTATTTTTGCCTTACTTTCAAAACGCAATATTTCTATTTGGCAATCTTGGTCTTTAGCGCTTTTACTTGTTTTATTGATCAATCCAGCTAGTATATTAACAGAAAGTTTTTGGTTATCGTTTGGAACAATCGCACTCATTATTTACGGTATGAGTGGGAGATTAAATCCTCAGGGTTGGTGGTGGAAGTGGGGAAGGGTGCAGTGGGTAGTTGGAATAGGTTTAACACCGCTTACCCTAATCTTTTTCCAACAAAGTTCATTAATTTCATTTGCCGCAAATAGTATTGCTATTCCTTACTTAAGTTTTTTTATTTTACCCCTCTGTCTATTAAGTACAGTTTTTCTTTATCTCTATCCGCCTGCAGCGAGTTTATTACTATGGATGGCGGATAAAAGTCTTTCTGGATTATGGATAATATTAACATGGTTTTCGCATCTCAGTGTTGCAACATGGGAACAAGCTATTCCAAGTTTTATATTGTTACTTACCACCAGTTTTGGATTTATTTTATTACTAATTCCAGCTGGTTTGCCAGGTAGATGGTTAGGATTAACATGGCTTTTACCTTTATTTTTTTATCAAACACCTAAACCTTTGCCTAATACTATTTCGGTGAGTTTGTTAGATGTAGGTCAAGGCCTTGCCGTATTAGTTAGAACCACTAATCACAGCTTAATTTATGATGCAGGACCTAGTTTTGGTATCAATCAAGACGCAGGTGAAAATGTTATTTTACCTTATTTAAGACAGTTGCATTTAAAACAATTAGATACGTTAGTGATTAGTCATGGTGATAATGATCACCTAGGCGGTGCAAAAAGTTTGATGAAGGCTTATCAATTTACCAGTATAAAAACCAGTGTGCCAGAAAAAATACCCTCGCCTATAACCTCCTATTGTCTGGCAGGTGAACGGTGGAATTGGGATGGTGTAGAATTTAAATTTATTTATCCTACGTTAGATTTTCTAAATTTAGGTAATGACAGTTCTTGTGTGCTTAAAATAAGTGTAGGTAATCAAAGTATATTGCTAACAGGCGATATAGAAAAAATAGCTGAAAATTATTTGCTAAATCACTCGCCCGAATTATTAGCAAGCTCTGTGTTAATTGCTCCTCATCACGGGAGCAAAACTTCAGCAATTAAAGATTTTGTAAGGATTACCTATCCTGAAATTGTTTTTTATGCAACTGGATATAGAAACCGCTACCGCTTTCCTCATCCCAGTGTCACTAATCAATATGCAGAAATAAATACTCAACAATTTAATACAGCAGAAACAGGCACTGTAGAGTTTACAATAGAAAAAAATAGTATTACCCCTTTATCTGCTTACAGAAAAGAGCATAAACGTTATTGGATGGATGAATAAATTAATGCTGCTCGCTAATTTCTTCTTTTCTTCCATGCAGCAATAAATCAATCGCCATGAGTAAGGCTGTATTGTCTATCGGTTTTTCAAATGAAACTGAAGCACCTAGTGATTCTGATAAATCCAAATAACCAGTAGGATCTAACCGACCGCCCCCAGAAATTGCAATAATTTCTAAATGAGGATGACGATTTTTTACTTCTGAAATGAGAGTTATGCCACTTTTTTTAGGCATAATAATATCTGTCACCATAATATCAGGCGAATGCGTTTTTAATGCTTCTGTTGCTTCTTCACCATTTGCAGCGCAAACAACAGTATGATGTGCGCGCTCTAAAACCTGGGTTAACATATCTCTTACTAAATTATCATCTTCTACCAATAAAATTTTTGCCATGATTCCCTTCCTTATGCAGTTTGTTCTGGTAGCAATATCATAAATGTCGTGCCTTGCCCTAAACGACTTGTTACTGTGATTTCACCTAAATGCTCTTTGACAATAGTATGAACAATAGAGAGGCCAAGGCCTGTTCCTTTGCCTACTTCTTTAGTAGTAAAAAACGGTTCAAAAATTCTTTCTGTGGTAGAGATATCCATACCGTGTCCAGTATCTGTAATATCAATTTTACAATAGTTTTGGGCAGTGATATCAGGAAATTGTTTTAAAAAAGGATGGTCTTTAGCTATATGGGATAAGTATAAAGAAATAATTCCTTCTCCATCCATAGCATCTACTGCATTATTAATTAAATTAACTAATACTTGATGAATTTGTGTTTGATTACCCAGTATGTTGGCTTCGTCTCCCTCATGCGTAAATTGAATCATCACGCTAGCGGGAATGGTGGGTTTTAATAAACTGAGTGCTGCTTCAATCGTCGTTTTTAAATTAATAATGTCAAATTGATGATGCTGGCGTCGACTGAAAGCTAATATTCTAGAAATTAATTCTTGGCCTCTTTGCGTTGCTTCCAACACCTTGCCTAAATTTTTATAGACTAAATTATCTTTCTCTACATCTTCTCTAGTCATTTCTACATAACCAATGATGGCATAAAGCAAGTTATTGAAATCGTGGGCAATGCCCCCTGCTAGTGTACCAATTGCTTGCAATTTTTGGCCCTGGAGGAGAGCGACTTCTAGTCTTTGCTTAGTTTCTTCTGCATTCATGCGCTCTGCAATTTCATTCTTTAAATCGGCATTTACCTTATCAACGATTTGCATGCGAAGCTTGGCGAGCTGAGTAATGCGGATAACCATAGCAATTAAAAGAGAGAGGATGATACCTAAGGCTACTACCACCCAAGGTAAAAAGGCTTCTACTTTAACTAGCAGCCCAAAATAAAGGGGTAAATCATGCCAAAAAAGGTAGCCGATTACTAAGGAAAGGGTTGTTCCAATAAGCGCAACCAGGTAAGGTATCCATAGCTTTTGCTGGTAGTTAAATGTCATGGCTAACTATCAAATTGACGGTAGACTCTTAGCTTAATCGATTTAGAATATGGAATCTATGCCAATGGAACTGGCATAATAGGCCACATTACTCTAGGGACCCATTTATGCAACTTTCAAAGATTAAAATAGCGGGATTTAAATCGTTCGTAGACCCAACGGTGATGGATTTGCCTAGCAAACTGGTCGCCATTGTAGGCCCAAATGGTTGTGGTAAATCAAATATTATTGACGCTGTCACTTGGGTAATGGGGGAGAGTTCACCTAAATATCTACGTGGGGAGTCCCTTACAGACGTCATTTTCAATGGTTCTAGCGCAAGAAAGCCGGTAGGCCAGGCTTCCGTCGAGCTTATTTTTGATAATAGCGACGGCACCATAGGCGGGGAATTTGCCAATTTCGCTGAAATTTCTGTTAAACGTATGATCAATAGGGAATCTGATTCTACCTATTATTTAAATGGCGCTCGCTGCCGTAAGCGCGATATCGTGGATATTTTCTTAGGGACAGGTCTTGGTCCCCGTAGCTATTCTATTATTGGTCAAAATATGATCAGTCGTATTATAGAGGCTAAACCTGACGACTTACGTACTTATTTAGAAGAAGCCGCTGGTATTTCTAAATATAAAGATCGCAGACATGAAACTGAACTACGTATTAACCATACTAAAGAAAACTTAGCTCGCGTAAATGACTTACAAGTTGAATTGGATAAGCAACTAAGCCATTTAAAACATCAAGCTAACATTGCAGAAAAATATAAAACCTTAAAACAACAAGAACGTGTATTGCGTGCTGAACTCTATGGCGTACAGTGGCGGCAATTAGATAGCAAAATGGTAGATTACACGTTGCAAATCCAGCGTGAAGAAACCGCATTAGAAGGACGCCAAAGTGATTTAATTAGCACGGATAGAGAAATGGAAGAAGCAAGACATGAGCAACGTGTTGCACATGATGCCTTCCAAGAAATACAACGCCGCTATTATTCAGTTGGAAATGAAATTACACGCATAGAACAAGATATTGTTCATCACCAAGAAAAACGTACGCAATGGGAAAATGATTTAAAACAAGCGATGCATGATAATGAGCTTGTTCAAGAACAAATGCAGGAAACAGAAGATGCTATCGGTGAGCTAGAACAAGATATCATGCAGTTAGAACCAGAACATACGGCAGCAAGCAAAGACATGCAAAGCTTGCAGCACGAGGTTTCTGCTGCAGATGAAGCTATGCAAGATTGGCAAAGCCAATGGGACGAGTTTAACGCCTTATCTGCAAAAACAGCCCAAACTGCACAAGTTGAAAAAACCCATATTCAGCATTTAGAACAACGCCTCACTATGTTGCAAAAGCGTGAAGCGCAATTGCAGCAAGATAAAGAACGTTTTAACTTTAGTGAATTGACTAAAGAATTAGAAGTCTTATCTAGAAAAAATATTGAAACCGAAGATAAATTAGATCATCAACAAGAAGAATTAGATCAAGCTAAAAAAGAAATTCTTGCAGCGCAAAAAAGACAGCAAGATGCAAATTCTCAATTAGATACCTTGCGTAATGAATTGCAAAAATTACGCGGTCAACAAGCATCACTTGAAGCATTACAACAAACTGCATTGGGTAAGCGAGATAATGCAGCAGCTCCTTGGATAGCTAAGCATAATTTAGGTGAAAAAAATCGTTTAGCACAATTAATACAAGTAGAAAATGGTTGGGAATTTGCGGCAGAAAAAGTATTGGGCTTTTGTTTGCAAGCTATTTGTGTCAGTGATTTGAATGAAGTTTTAAAGCATATAGAGGACTTTAAAGCAGGGGATTTGTGCGTATTCACTAATTCATCTGCTTCTACTGCTGTCACATCTAATAAGGGATCAACTTTATTAGAAAAAATTAAATCACCTTACCCATTAGATTCTTTATTGTCTGGCATATACATTGCTGACTCACTCGAAGGTGCTTTGGCGCTTTGTGAATCATTAAATGCTAACGAATCAGTTATCACACGAGATGGAACTTGGCTTAATCGTTCTTGGCTCAAAATTTTACGCGAAGAAAACCCAGCAGCTGGTGTATTCCAACGCGAACAAGAATTAAAACAATTAGCTTTACGTATAGAGCAATTAGAAGAAAAGCAAGAAGAATTAGAAAAAGCATTAAATGAAGCTCGTGAAGCAATTGCAATGTTAGAGCAGCAACGTGATCAATTGCAGCAGTCTTGTGCGCAATTGCAATCACAAGCAGCACAAGCTTCTGCTGAACATAAGATGAAGCAAGCACGATTAACAGAATTAAAAGCGCAATCTGAACGCTTCATGACAGAGTTGCAAGATTGCACTGAGCAATTGCGTACAGCTGAAAATGAATTAGTGCAAGCGCGCTCGCTATGGGAAAAAGCGATGAGCCAGCTTGAATCGCAAAGCGAAGACAGAGAAAGTCTAATGCAAGAGCGCGATTTGGCAAGACAGAAATTGCAAATGGCGCGTGAAAATGCTAATCAAAAGAAAGAGCGCATGCATGAAGTTGAAATTCGCTTGCAAACCGCGCGTTCACAAAAAGCATCGCAACAGCAAAATATTGTACGCTTAAAAGCACAGCTTGCTTTATTAGAAGAACGTAAAATTACGTTAGAAAGCGAATTAAGTGCAATGTTACCTGTTGATGATTTGAAAGAAACATTAACTCAGTCATTAGATAAGCATAGTAGTATTGAGGCTGAATTAAATAAAGCACGTATTGCTGTTGAATCGTTAGATCAAGAGTTTAGACAATTGGAAGAAAAACGCCAAACGATAGAAAGAGAAATTAATAAAGTACGTACTACCTTAGAGTCTCTACGCGTTGAGTGGCAGGGATGGAAAGTTAAAGCGGAATCTTTAAGTGAACAAATTAAAGAAACAGAATTCACATTGGAAGATATCTTAAAGCAATTACCCAATGATATTTCTGTTGATGGTTGGCAAATAAAATTAGATCAAACTGTGCAGCGTATTAACCGCTTAGGTCCTATTAATTTAGTGGCTATTGATGAATACGCAACTTGTTCTGAACGTAAGCAATATTTAGATAAGCAAGTTGAAGATTTACAAGCAGGCTTAGTTACTTTAGAAGATGCTATAGCAAAAATTGATAAAGAAACACGCCAACGTTTTAAAGAAACTTTTGATAAGGTAAATAATCGTTTCCAAGAATTATTCCCAACTATTTTTGGCGGCGGTAAAGCGTATCTAGAATTAAATAGCGATGATTTATTAACAGCGGGCGTGACTATGATGGCCTGCCCTCCTGGCAAACGTAATAGCACTATTTATTTGCTTTCTGGCGGTGAAAAATCATTAACTGCTATTGCATTAATCTTCTCTATTTTCCACTTAAATCCAGCGCCATTTTGCTTACTGGATGAAGTCGATGCGGCATTAGACGATGCTAACGTATCGCGCTTTACTCGATTGGTAAAAACCATGGTAGAGAAAACGCAATTTTTATTCATTAGTCATAATAAAATCACTATTGAAATGGGTGAGCATTTAATTGGTGTGACCATGAATGAACCTGGGGTTTCAAGATTAGTAAGCGTTGATATGCAAAAAGCGATTGATTTAGCAGGGTCTTAAACATTGGCTAAGGATAATATTAAACAAACAATTGAGGCGCTTAGGAATAAAATCAATGAACATAATTATCAATATTATGTTTTGGATGCGCCAACGGTAACGGATGCCGCTTATGATTTACTTTATAGGCAATTGGTTGAGTTAGAAAAAGAGTATCCGCAATTTGTCACACCAGATTCGCCTACTAAACGAGTAGGCGATAAACCTATTAAAGCATTTGCTGAAGTAACACATAGTGTTCCTATGTTGTCTTTGGAGAATGCATTTACCCAAGAAGATATAGAAAATTTTAATCAACGTATCAGTGACAGATTAAAAGTGACGCATATTGTAGACTATTGCTGCGAACCAAAATTAGATGGTTTAGCGATTAGTTTACGCTATGAAAATGGCTTGCTAATGCAGGCTGCTACACGCGGCGATGGTGAGACAGGCGAAGATGTCACTGAGAATATAAAAACGATTAAAATGGTACCTCTACGTTTACAAGGTAATTATCCTTCTCTTTTGGAGGTGCGTGGTGAAGTTTTCATGCCTAAAAAAGGCTTTGAAAAATTAAACCAAGAAGCAGCAAAGAAAGGGGAAAAAATATTTGCTAATCCTCGAAATGCAGCTGCAGGTAGTATTAGGCAGCTAGATCCGCGTATTGCTGCTTCCCGTCGCTTAGAAGTGTATTTTTATGGTGTCGGTGCTGTTGAAGGTAATGTTAAGTTAGAGACGCAATTTACCATGTTAAAGCACTTAGCTAGTTGGGGTTTGCGAGTAAACCCTTTAATTAAAGTGGTAAGCGGCGTAAAAGGGTGCATTGAATATTTCGAGGAAATAGCTAAGTTAAGAGATAAATTATCCTATGAAATTGATGGCATTGTTTATAAGGTAAATAATTTAGAAGAACAAAAACGCTTAGGTTTTGTAACTCGCGCACCACGCTGGGCTATCGCTCATAAATTTCCTCCTGAAGAAGTATATACGGTTGTGGAAGCAGTAGAGTTTAATGTGGGTCGTACTGGTGCATTAACACCGGTTGCTCGTTTAAAACCTGTGTTTGTTCACGGTGTCACAGTCAGTAATGCGACCTTACATAACATGGATGAAGTGGAGCGCAAAGATGTGCGCATCGGCGATACGGTTATTGTAAGACGTGCAGGCGATGTTATCCCTGAAATCGTTGCGGTGGTTAAAGAAAATAGGCCTGCTAATGCACGTACTATTAAACTTCCTAAAACTTGTCCTATTTGTCACTCGCATGTAGAACGTATAGAAGACGAAGCGGTAGCTAAGTGCACGGGCGGTCTTTTTTGTTCTGCACAGCGTAAAGAAATGATTAGGCATTTTGCAGCAAGACGCGCCATGGATATTGAGGGGTTAGGAAATAAATTAATAGAGCAGCTTGTTGATAGTAATATGATTGCAAATGTGGCGGATATTTATTCGTTAACGCAATCAGAATTAGAAAATTTAGAGCGCATGGGTACTAAGTCTGCAGTTAATTTATTAACTGAAATTGAGGAAAGCAAGAAAACCACCTTTGCTAGATTTTTATATTCACTGGGTATTCCCGAAGTAGGTGAAGCTACAGGTAAGCAATTAGCTTTGCATTTTAAAACACTAGATGCATTGCAAAAGGCAAATGAAGAAGAATTGCAAGCAGTTTCAGACATTGGTCCTATCGTTGCTAAACATATCGCTCATTTTTTTGCGGAAGCTCATAATCGAGAGGTTATTACGAAACTACTTAAAGCCGGTGTGCATTGGGAAACTGTAAAAAATCAAGCCTCTCTTCCTCTAGCAGGACAAACGTTTGTAATTACCGGTATGTTAAGTCATTTATCCAGAGATGAAGCAAAAGATACGTTGGAAAAACTAGGAGCAAAAGTAGCGGGCAGCGTCTCTAGTAAAACTTCTTACGTGGTAGTAGGTGAAGAAGCGGGTTCTAAGCTAGCAAAAGCAAAAGAGTTAGGCATTAAAATTTTAAGTGATGATGAATTTATGCTTTTTTTAAAAAAGCATGTGTAAAATTTTAAATAGAATTCAAACTAGGCTACCAATTATCTTATTACCTACTGTACCAAGCTTATAAAAACAATTTTCATAATTTTAATTAACTATAAGTGTTAGAATGAAAAGAGGAAGTTTCTGCTATTGCCTCAAGTATTCCTTTTATTCCATCGAACTCTTCTTCTAAAGAGGGCAGGAGCTTCTCTTCAGAGGTTCCGCTTGTAAGATTGGCTGGTTGAATTAGTGAATCTATCGGAGCTTTAAATGAGAAAAAGGTGTGAGATGAGTTATAATGAGTTATAGTCGAATCAATAGGGCTTGGAGAGATAACAATAACATTATTATCTGAGCTAGGATTTGATATTCTTTCCTCTGTGCTTGTGCTAGATGTGGTTTTAGTAATAGGTTGAATTCTATGTACCTTCAACCAGTCATTGCAACGTCCAATTTGTATGTCAGCAACATATACATCCTGTATATTTGTTTCTTTTAAAGAAATTCCTGTTTCATCTTGATGTAAGTTTAAGATGTTATAAATTTCGCCCTTACATCTAAAATTAAAACTCATGATACATTTTTCTCTGTCTGGCTTCGTTTGAACTAGAAATAAAATTGTTATTAAAGTATTTATAGTTTGCTCTGATTGTGGAATTCCTTGCTGCATAGCAGCCTTAAGATCAGCTGCCCATTTTTTTAACTTGTTTGTATAGATAGTAACTTTATAATAATATTTTCTTATTTTTAGGAATGAAATACCTGTACTTTCTTGTGAAAGATTGATAAGACGTTGTGTTTTACTTCGAGCAGGAAATCCAAAATTTAATGTACATTGTTCTTCTGAGGGAATGGCAGTAATAAATTCAGCAATAGTTTTATATAAAATTAATTCTTTTTTCTTTTTTTTATCAATTTTTTTTCTTTTTTTTGGTTTTTTTTCCTTACCTCTCTTTACACAAGAAGTATTGCCTATTTTTTTGTGCAACCTTTTCCCTGTTATCACCTTTTCAGTGGTATCTGGTGAGGGAGTGTCAAAATGTTCTTCACCCGAAATAATTTTTTTTAAATCATTTTCCAATAAACTTATTTGTTGACGCTTTTGAATTTTACTATGGTTTTTCCTAATAGAGGAAGAAAAGTGAGAAGCATTTTTGCCTTTTATTTCATTTATTAGGTCATTTCTTGCCTCTATGTTAGGCTGAGTAAGCTTAGAAATAAGATAATGAGAATTGTACTTAAATTCAAAATAAAACTTAGCAAGATAGGCTATTTCGAGACAGGAAAAACCATCTTCGCGTGTTGCAAGCATAAGAATTTGTTGGGTATTAAAATCAAATTTTAGTAATTCTCTAGAATAAAATATTAATGCGCTTAAATTAACATCTAAACCTTTTTTAATTATTTCTACCATTTGCCCAATGTTAAATGTATTACTATTAGTAGAAAGACAATTCTTTAAAATCTCATATATAGAAAGTAGGTGATGGCAGCCATTCTTTCTTTTTGCTATTGAAGTCAATTCTTTTAAAGTAAAGTATTTCTTAAAAAATTCATTATGATTAATTAACACAGCCGCAGATAGGTAACAGCCTGAAATAATTTGCTCCACTTGTGCTTCTTCATAACCTAATTTTGAGAGGCGAGCAGATAGTATGTCCTCACGCTCAAATATTTCCTCGCATTCAAAGGAGTTTGGTTTTTCTCGCGCTAACATGGAAGATAAAAGCCTTATTTTTATTGTAATTAGGCGTAGTGTAAATTAAATAAATGCTTAAAAACACCGTATTTTACACAAATTTCCTGTTACCAATTGTTGTTTGTTTGATCAATCGTAGGTTTGTATTAAATTCACACATGTTCTTTAGGGTAAAATAACTTCAATTCGTAGTTTTTTAAACTGCTGTTCAATTTTATCAGCAGGCATAGGATGACCCAAGAAATAGCCTTGCACTATATCGCATTGGTGATCTGAAAGGAATTGTACTTGCTCAGCTGTTTCAACACCTTCTGCGACAATTTCAAAGCCTAAGTTATGTGCTAAAGCGATCATGGCATTGGTAATGGCACAATCATTGGGGTTTTCTGGCACACCTTTAATAAAAGTATTATCAATTTTTAATGTATTAACAGGGAATTGTTTCAAATGACCGATAGAAGTATATCCAGTGCCAAAATGGTCTAAAGAAAGCCTTACGCCTAATTCTTTCATCTTATTTAAAATTACTAATGCATTTTCTGTGTCTTGCATGATTGTTTTTTCAGTAATTTCTAATTCTAAAAAGCCCGCGTTTAATCCTGTTTCTGTTAGTGCACTGTTAATAATCTCAGTAATATTGACTTGATGAAATTGTTTAGGTGATAAATTAAGAGCCATAGTGATATGTTCGTAGCCTTTGTCTTGCCAATATTTGTTAATTCTGCAAGCTTCTTTTAAAGCCCATTCACTAATAGGAAATATAAGCCCCGTTTCTTCAGCTAACGGAATAAAATCAGAAGGGGTAACTAAACCAAGCTCAGGATGTTCCCAGCGAATTAATGCCTCAACACCGACTATGCTACCTTTTTTCAAATGAAGTTTAGGCTGATAATAGAGAGTAAATTGTTTTTCTTCTATTGCTTTTTTCAAAGCGCTTTCTAACTTCATAAACTCTTTTGCTTCTTCATTCATTTCCTTAGTAAAAAATTGATAATTATATTGCCCTTCATGTTTAGCTTGATAAAGCGCAAGGTCTGCGTTTTCTAATAGTTTTTCTGATATATCACCATTTTGAGGGTAAATGGCAATACCAATGTTGGCATTCATATAATAAGTATTATTTTTAGTTAGAATAGGGTCCTTGCAGGCACGCAATAATTTCTGAGCAACAGTACTTGCAAATTTGGGTTTAATTATATCGTTTAACAAAATAACAAATTGATTGCTATTTAAATTAGCAACAATATCTTCTGAACGTAAGGTATGAGAAAAACGATGGCTTAGTTCATCGTGAATAGCATCCATTTCGTCTTTAGTTAATTCATGTAATCCTTCATCAAGCAAATCTATATTTAAAAGTAATACTGCTAAAATTTGCTTTCTGCGTTTTACATGATTGATTGCTTTGCCTAGCATGGCATGAAATATCATGCGATTAGGTAATGATTCATTATTAGCTGGTGAATTTTGTATAACAGCATTATTACGTAAATTATATATTTCAGCTTCTAACTTTTCTTTTGCTAGCTTTTCCTGTTGATATTGAGCAATTTTATTATTTATTAATAATTGATCTGATTCAGATTGCTCTCTTAATGCATTTTTTTCTGATATGTTTTTTTCAAACAATGCCGTTATCTTTTTTAAGATAGTTAAGTCAATGAGCAAATAGGTAATAAAACCAAGGCCTGCTATAAGTAAGCAAAAATTGACATAGTTGTAGCGCAATGCAGAATTAAAGCCTATCAATAGACAGAGAGTCGACATAAAGCCAATGATGAATAAGGTTTTCATTTTTATATTCATTTTATTCCTTATTTGACGCTATAAAAGTAATGATAAGAATTTCCAATGGCTTATCTAATATTGTGAGTTTTATAGCATAAAAAGGCAATTTTTCTCTATAAATAACATATTAATCATAATGTTATATGGTGATTTTTCAATTTAACCTTGCAGTAAAGGTGTTAGGTATATCATAATAAAAGGATAATAACTCGATGAATTAAAATGAGTTGAATATCTATGTGGAGAAAAGTGATTGAAGATCACGGCTCAGGCAGGATAGAAAATCAATCCCAAGATTTTAAAGCACTCTTTTGCTATATAAATCATCTCGCCAAACATAAATTAGGTTATCCTGTTTCGCTGCTTACTTATTTAGGTATAGTTGATAATCAAGAATTAGGTATTAAACCTGGCAGCTTAGCTAATGTTTTATTAAATAACGTGGGTGATCCCTTCAAAGATTCAGAAACTTCACTTATGGAAGTAAAAGTTCATGAGAGAAAATTAATTAGCATTTTAGAAAAGTATTACGGCTTAAATGAAGATCAAGCCCGTGGCTATGTAACAACGGGTGGCACAGAGGGTAATTTTGCTGGTTTATGGTGGTCTAAACGGTATTTGATTAATCGTTCTTTAGATAAATTAATTAAAACAGATGATGTCATTAAGCTGCAGACCAAAGAAGAGCAAGAGTTAATGACTGCATTAGCTAAAATATCCACGAATGCTTATCAAGAAAGAATGCTGCATTTACAAAAAATTATTGATATTCGCAATGCAATTACTGAAAACAAAAATATCGTTCAGCAATTATTAACTCCAACTGTGTTTTATACCCAGGGGCACACTCATTACTCAGTGCCAAAGATAGCAGAAATTTTACGTTTAAATATTCGATCTGTTACGCCTGAAGATGATGGCTCCATGAACTTAAACATATTAAAACGCGAAATTTTATTACATCTCAGTGCGCATCCATATAGCTCGATTATTGTTATCGCAAATATTGGCACTACCATAACGGGTGCTATTGATTATGTACCAGGTATTAAAAAAGTTTTAGACGAAGTACAAGCAAAAGTTAATTATACCATTCACATGGATGGCGCTTTATCAGGTTTTGTTTTGCCTGTATTAAAACCTTTTGGCGAAGTGCATAATTATTTTGATGAATTAGGTGTTAATACCCTTGCTGTTTCTGCACATAAATACCCTGGCCTTTCTCAACCTTGTGGTATTGTTTTAGCTAGAAAAGAATTTTTTGATAAGGCCTTTGAAAAAGGCGAAAGAAACATTGATTACGTAGGTAATATTTTAGATGTCACTATCACTGGTTCTCGTTCAGGTTTAAATGTACTTATGTTTTACAATGCTTTGTGCACGTTTAAACTTGATAAAACAACAGATGTTTTAAAGAACATGGTTGATGAAAATATTAAAATGGCTAAATATTTACAGCAAGAATTAATTAAATTATACGGTAAAGAACAAGTACTTTACCCTTACCATTTCAATGTTATTTTTCCTAAACCTTCTAAAGATTTAGCTAAAAAGTATCAATTAATGATAACCGGCGATAGAGCTACAATTTGTGTATTAACCAATGTAAAAAAGGAATTGGTAGATCAATTTATACAGGATTTAAAAGCAGAAAAGGAGAAAGCCATGACAGAGAATACAACTAATCTTGAGCTTACTATTGATACATTAAAAGAAACACATGCCAAATCAGCTGTAAATTTATTTGTTAAATCATTTTGCGATAGTGAACCTATTACTAAACATTTAAATATTCGCTATGCTGATTATCAACCCTTTGCTGAAGAAGTGATAAATAAAGCAATAAAAGATGGCATGAGTAAAGTAGCTTTAGATAAAAATGGCCGTGTGGTTGCTTGTGTCATTGCTGAAGACATGGCTGATCCTTTTGTGCCTAAGCTTAGCCATTACCCAAAATTAAGACCTGTTTTTGCATTGCTTGATGAATTATCTAAACCTTTTTTACGCAAAAAAACCTTTATAAAGGGTAAAATCGCCCATGTTTGGATAGCTGTGGTTGATCCTAATTATAGAGGTCAAGGCTTATCAACCATGGTTGATACAGCATGTGGCGATATGGAAGCACGTAAAGGCTATGATTTTGTATACGCGGAATTCACTAACCCATTAAGCGAAAAAATTATAAATCAATATAATTTGTATCAATTATGCAATAAAGTTAATTATAATACCTTTACCTATGAAGGCGATAAACCTTTTAGTGGATTGGAAGGTGAAGCTGCCTCCTATATCATAGTGATCAGACCCGGTGTGAAATTGGATTCCTTAGATCGTTGCTATAAGGTAGCGGAGAAATATTAAATGCGTAATGATGTTATATGGATATAAAGGCAGATCAGAAGCAAATATCACAAGAAGAAAGAATTCAGATTAACCGCGAAGTTAAAGCTGAACTGGTTGAGCATCTTTATCGTGGTTGTTTACCTGGCACTATCGCTGGGGTGCCAGTAGGTATCGCTATCTTTATTAACTTTTACAATCATACTCCAACTTATTTATTAATAGGTTGGTTTATTTTTTATAATATTGCTTTATCAATATTAACTTCGCTTTATTTCTTCTATAGAAAATACAAATCAAATTTTAGCTTAAACACTTGGTTATGGGCTTACTCAATAGTCATGTGCATTTGCGCAGTGAGCTGGGGTTTAAGTGTTTACTTGATGCCGGATAATTTAACTAGACAGTACTTTGCATTTATTGCTTTATTTTTAATATCGACGGGTTATGCCACGGGTAGTATAGGTGTATTTGAGCTTTGCGTTGTATCATTAAATATTATTATTTTGCCGCTTGTTATCTGGTGCTTTTTAAAGGGAAGTTTCTTTTATAACTTATTAGGTGGTTTTTCGCTTATCTATGTAGGCTTTATGTCTTCTATTAATTATAGAAGTACACAATGGTTTAAAGATTCACTAAAGCTGCAATTAGAAAATAATTTAGTAAGTTATCAGGCTAATCATGATTTATTAACAGGCTTACCTAATCAACGCTTGCTACCTCAATATTTAGAAGCAGCTATCGAGACGGCTAAATCCACCCAAGCTTCATTTGCTTTAGTTTGCTTTTCATTAAATAGATTGGAAGTGATTACGGATAGTTTAGGCTATCAAGCAGGTAATTCCATATTGCAATCTATTGCAACACGCTTAAATAGCTTAGCTGGGCGTTTAGGTAATGAGCAGCAATATAGAGTTTGCATATCAAGATCAGATACTTTTAACATCATTATATCCCCAATTTCTAAAGAAGAGGCTGAAGAAAATATTTCAGAATTATTTTCTATCATTGAAGAGCCTTTTTATCTAGAAACCAAAATGGTTAAGATGACAGCAAGCATGGGCGTGAGCTTATTTCCACTTGATGGCAACAATGCAGAAGCATTATTGATTAATGCTGATGCTGCTATGCTGCAAGCTAAACGATTTGGTGGAAATCGCTTAGAATTTTATAGATCTGAAATTAATAAAGAATTACCTAAACGTTTAGAATTAGAAAGTGATTTGCACCAAGCTTTGAAAAACAATCAATTAGAAGTTTATTATCAACCATTAATTGATTTAAGTTTAAATCAAATTAGCGGTATGGAAGCTTTGCTACGCTGGAAGCACCCCACTCATGGTTTTATTTCCCCTTTGCAATTTATTCCACTGGCTGAAGAAACCGGTTTAATCATTCCTATAGGTAAATGGGTATTAGTTGAAGCTTGTAAGCAAACAAAAAAATGGAATGACATGGGGTATAAATTAAAGGTGGCTGTTAATCTTTCTGAAAAGCAATTGCGCCACGGTAGCATAATAGAGACTATTCAAAAAGCATTAATTGAGTCTAAATTAGATGTTAGCCATTTAGAATTAGAAATCACTGAAACTGTTATCTTAGATGAAGCAGTGATTGGCATGATGCAAGAATTTAAACGCTTAGGCTTAAGTTTAGCAGTAGATGATTTTGGAACAGGTTATTCTGGTTTAAGTTACTTAAAGCGTTTTTCTGTCGATAAGCTAAAGATAGATCAATCCTTTATACGTGATTTACCGGGAAATAACGACAGTATGACCATTGTTTCAGCCATTATTGCTATTGCAAGAGAATTAAAAGTACGCAGCCTTGCTGAAGGAGTTGAGACCGAAGAGCAATTGGAGCTGCTGAGAAATAAAGGCTGCAATTACGTACAAGGTTATTATTATAGTAAGCCAGTAGCAGCAGATAATTTTACTGAATTATTATTGAATGGATGTAATAATAAACTACCTATCTTACTTAAAGCATAGTCATGGAGGACTAGTTAGTATGAAGAAAGCGCTAAAAAAAGCATTGCGCTTAAGCAGCATCAGTTTACTTGTTTTATCCTCGTATACTCATGCATCTGGTTTTAAAATGGAGTTTCAAAGTGCATCCGTATTAGGTGATGCAGGGGAAGCAGCGGTTGTCGAAGATGCAAGTACTAACTGGTATAATTCAGCAGGTTTAGTTTATTTACCTCAACAAGTCGTATTTTCTGGCATCGATGTTTACCAGTCTACTACATTCACAGGCACAACCGTTGCACCATCGACATTGCCGCCGCCAGTCCCGGGTGTGGGTTTTTCAGCAGCAGGTTCTGTGAGTTCTCATCCTAATGCTTTTATCCCAGCTTTCCATTACGCTTATCCCTTTAATCCTGATTGGGCGGTGGGGATTAGTGTCACGCCAGCTTGGGGCATGATGGAAGATTACGGTGAAAATTCTATTACGCGTTATAACCTCACACGAATTTACACAAGAACATTAGATGTAGCCCCTAGCGTTGCTGTTAGGTTAAATGACCAATGGTCGTTTGGTATAGGGCCAGATTTCCATTATTTTAGTGTGCAAAGTAAAAGTCATGTGCGCACGGAAGGGCCTTTTCCATTTGGTACTGAAGGGGATTCTATCTCACGCTTTACAGGCAATCGCTGGAATTACGGCGCACATGCAGGGTTATTGTTCCGCTTAAATGATGCTACCCGTATAGGTTTAAATTATCGCACTAAAATTGTGATGAAATTGCATGGTTATAGTGATTTCGCTTTTGATGGCGGTCAATCTTTCGAATCAAATTCATTTCAATTAACCATACCTTTACCACCCGTTACTACACTTAGTGCTTATCATGATATAACCCCACGCTGGGCAATGATGGGTACAATTGCTTATGATCAATGGAGTGTATTAAGACAGTATGTAGCAACAGGTTATATCACGCCTGTTTCGCCAACAACGGCAACTACAACAACGGTTGTCTCTACACAAGATCTTTATAACACGTTTGATTTTAGTGTAGGTACCCACTATGTGTTAAATGATAAATGGATGTTAAGAGGTTCAGTAAAATATGAACCAACACCCACTATCTCTAAATATAGAGCACTTAATTTCCCTGATGGACAGAAATTAGGTTTTCAAATTGGCTCACGTTATCACTTCAATAAGAAAATGGCTTTAGACTTGTTATACGGCCATGTATTTACTCGTATGGCACATATCAATGACGTCAATCCTGTTACGGCAGCGACAGCAGAAGGGCATGTATATACAAAGATTGATTTAGTCGGTGCGCAATTAGTTTGGAATCTTTAAACCATTTTCCCCTGTCATATTGATGTAATAAATAGGGCAGGGGATTATAAAGCTTCTTTATGCCATACCCCATTTTTTTTATAACGTAATAATAATTGCCTGCGTATTTCCCAAAGATAAGCATTTGCACCACTATTTAAGTGTTCGAATGGTTTATTGCCATTCACACTAAAGTTTGAATACGATTGTGAGCCAATTAAGCGCTTTTTATTTTTTAAATGGGGAACGGTACCTTTTTCATTTAAAAAATTAGTAAATTCACAATACATAAAATCAAAACCTTTTTGCGCAGCAATATCCATTACAGAAAAATTGACTAAAGTAGATAATTTTTCTGATCTATAATTTTCATCAACGGCAGTAATAAAAAGATGAGCTACATGTTTAGAAGGAAAATTTTTCTCTTTAAAAAAATCTCCCCCCAGCGTATCCAATAAAGCTAAAATATCATTAAATTTTGGATCAAAATCAGGAATAGAGCCTGGGTCTGCTAAATCTTCCACTAAAGCGAGAGCAATGACTTTGTCTTCATCTAGCGCAACAATGCTTAATTCATCTTCTATTGCCTTGTTCGTTACTTCACGCGCAAATTCTCGATATTTGGTTTCATCCATATGAAGGTAATTTGTCATTGGTTCATCATGGCAAAATGCGCGTGTAAATACGTCTATCACTTGTTCTGCGTACTGATTAGTGAGGATTTTACAATGATAATTGGTATTTTTTATTAAGCCATTGCGGCTGAAATTGTCCTCGCATTTATCCATAATAGACTAGACTCTTTCCTTAATAATTTATTTTAGCATAATTAATTAGTTTAAAAAAAGCACATTATCTTATGTTGATTTTAATTTTTGATTAATAAATTTAATTAGATTAAAAAATGTCATTTTTTTTCTAGACTAATGAAATTAACCCTTGCATCATATGCGTTCCATTAAATTATTTGCTAATTGATTGGTAAGGAAGCCATGAATTTATCAGATGTTTATGATGAATTAGATAACTTTGAAAAGCATTTTAAAGGTCATGCTTATTCGCCTCGTTTTTATCCCTCACAAAAGCCGCTAGCGCAAAAAGAGTTGGATCTAATTACTGACTTAAAAGGGATTGTTAAGTGGCCCTTGGATAGGAATAAGCAGTTGGATGAAATCGAACTCTTTGAAGTAACAAAAAAATTATTATTAATTAATTGGGCAACCTGTATGCCAGATATGATTGGTTTAGCTTGTCGCAGTTTCAATGCTAAACAAATATTAAAAAATGCATTTGGGGAAAGTAAAACAATGACTTTAGTAAATATCTTTAAAACAGAAGAATTTTCTAAAGCCGTGTTTTATAGCATAATTGGTTCACCAGAGTTAGTAAATCAACCTAACTCTAAGCATATGGATTCGCCAATTAGAGTATGTGTTTAACTTTTAGCGTTTTGCACAACGCCCAATAGTTCACGCATTTTGGCTTTGATCATATCAATAGCAATGCGATTGCCGCCCCCTCTTGGAACGATAACATCTGCATAACGTTTGGAGGGGTCTATGAATTGCAAATACATAGGTCTTACTGTTTCTTCATATTGCTTAAGAACAGAATCTAGCGAACGTCCTCTTTCTTTAATATCGCGCTTTAATCGGCGTATTAAACAAATATCTAAAGAGGTTTCCATAAAAATTCTAATATCCATTAATTCACGTAACTTCTTTTCTACAAAAAGTAAAATACCTTCTAATACGATAATCGTATGATCGCCTACGCAACGCGTTTCTTTTTCACGTACGTGCATAGAGTGATTATAAATCGGTACTTCAATACTTTTGCCTTGCTGTAATTGCAATAGATGGTTGTAAAGCAATTCATGATCAAATGCATCAGGGTGATCATAGTTCACTTTTGCTCTTTCTTCAAAAGGAATATTACTGTGATCTTTGTAGTAAGAATCTTCAGAAATAATGACAACTTGATCAGAACCTAACTCATTAACTATGGTATTAGCTAATAAACTTTTGCCTGAGGCTGAAGCACCCGAAATTCCGATAATGATAGCACTTTTTTTATTCAAGCAAATTTCTCCTCTTTTTTGCGCTTGAGTAAGACATAAGTGGCGCCACGATTACCATGAGAGGGTGCCGCTGAGCAAAAAGCGAGGACGGCTTCTATTTCACGTAACCAGTGGTTTAATTTATTTTTTAAGATTGGCACCTGGCTATATTGTCCTTTGCCATGAATAATGAGTGCGACGCGAATCTCTTCGCGCAAACATTGTTGTAGAAAGGTATCTACCGCAATTCTCGCTTTATCAACAGACATGCCATGTAGGTCCAACGTTGCTTCCACATTATATTGGCCTTTGCTTAATTTGCGAAGTATTTTATTAGAAATTCCATCTTGTTTATGCTCCATGTAAGCCTCGCCTGAAATCGGCGGCAATCTATCTCCTTCGCTTAAACCAAATACCTCTTTCTCATATGATTCGGGCTTAGACTTTGCTTTACGCATAGGTAAATTAGGACTAAGACGAATTTTATCGCGTTTAAGAGGCTTAACCCCTTCAATCGCTTGATAAAATTTATCCAATTCTTCTTGAGGTATGTTTGTTTTTTTACGCATAGTTTTATTTTACAATATCTCCACTAAGGCTTACTCACACAGTCCAGTCCAAATATTATACAAAACAACGTTTTTACTTTATAATCAGCTAACTAAAAATGGATAAATCATGGCAAGCAAAGACTTATTACACCGGTTTATATTTGAAAACAGGCCTGTTAGAGGCGAATTTGTTTATTTAAAAGAAAGTTTTCAAACCATTGTTAATCAACATGCTTACCCTGCGCCTGTACGCCAACTATTAGGTGAGGCATTATGTATAGCTAGCTTGCTAAGTGCCATCATTAAATTTGAAGGCCGCTTAACTTTACAATTTAGGGGTAAGGGTGCATTGAAATTATTGCTCGCACAGTGTGATAACCAATTCAATATGCGCGGATTAGTCAAGTGGGAAGGGGAACTCTCCTACGATCAATTAATCGATGCGCTGGAAGAGGGCGTATTAGTCGTCATGTTAGATCCTGGGCCTGGCAAAAACCGTTATCAAGGCATAGTCTCATTCCGCGGGCGGTCTTTAGCAGAATCAATTGAAGGATATTTTAATGATTCCGAACAATTACCCACTAAAATTTGGTTAGCCGTTGACGATAAACAAGCAGCTGGATTACTACTTCAAATCGTACCGGGTGTGAAGAAAGAAGAAACGCAATTTTCTGAAAATCCAGAAGAAGATTGGCAATACGTCAATCAATTAACATCGAAGTTACATACTGCGGATATGTTGCAATTAGATTATGAAGGATTATTACTAAGTTTATATCAAGGTGAGCAACTTCGTCTTTTTACTGCTTCACCCGTTAGATTTAATTGCAGTTGCTCAAGAGCACGCAGTGAAGATGCAATAAGATTGTTAGGCCAAGAAGAAGCAGAAGCGGAATTAAATACACATCAAATTATTACAGTGACATGTGATTTTTGTAACCAGGAGTATATTTTTGACAGAGGCGATGTCGCTGCTATTTTTGCAGATAAAGGCACGCCACCACCAACTGATATTCATTTACATTAAAGAGATATGATGATGAAGAAGAAAAAAACGATATTAGCACTTATTATTCTTACCACATTTTCCATCTGGGGTATTAATAAATGGCGTACTTCTTCATCAGCTGATATGCCTAATGCAGTGTGGGTGCAGGCAAGTGCTGTTAAAGAAACAAACTTGCCCTTAGAAACGCATATTGTGGGGACGTTGGTTGCTCGCAGCGTGGAAATTACCCCCGAAGTAGCGGGCCATGTAGATGAAATCTTTTTTAAAGATGGCGCTATGGTGAAACAAGGTGATGTGTTAATACAATTAGATGATGCTGTATTTAAGGCTCAACATCAATCAGCTAAAGCACAGCTTAAATACAGTGAAAATGATCTTAAACGTAAGGTATTTTTAGGTAAACAAGGTGCAATAGCCCAGCAAGCGATTGATCAAGCAGATGCAGATTTCAAAGAAAAGAAAGCATTAGCAAAAGAAAGAAAAGTGATGCTAAATAAAATGAAATTGCTTGCGCCCTTTGATGGTGTAGTAGGTAAAGGTAAGATTAATTTAGGTGATTATGTCACAGTAGGTCAATCATTAGTGACATTAACAGACACTAAGCATTTGCGTATTGAATACACTATTCCTGAAAAATATTTTGCTTTAGTCAAGGCAGGTCAAGAAGTAAAAGTAACAAGTACAGCTTATCCAGGGAAAGCATTTTCTGGAAAAGTTTCTTTTATTTCACCCACCATTAATCCTGATAATCGATCTATTTCCTTATATGCTGAAATTGCAAATGAAGATAATTTATTAGCACCAGGTATGTTTGTAAATGCGACACAATTATTAGGTAATGAAGAAAGAGCATTAATGATACCTGCTAAAAGCTTAGTGCCTATTTTAGACGGTGAACAAGTTTATAAAATTGTAGATGGAAAAGCTTATAGTGTGACGGTGATAATCGGTAAGCGCGAGCAAGATAAAGTACAAGTGATTGAAGGATTATCGCCAGGTGATAAAGTAATTACAGATGGACAATTAAAAATTAAAAATGGTATGCCAGTTAAAATTAAAACTGAGACTTTAGCGTGAATTTACCTACTTTTTGCATAAAAAGACCCGCGTTTACTATTGTTATTTGTTTGGTGATGACAATCGTTGGTTTAATTGGCTTTATGAATCTACCCATACGTTGGATTCCTAATGTCAATCTACCTGTTGTCACTATTCAAACGATTTATCCTGGTGCGAATGCTAAATTAGTTGAAAAAGATGTCACTAAAGTATTAGAGGGTTCTATATCAGGTATTAATGGTATTGAAACATTAACTTCACGCAGCCGCCAAGACAGTAGTCAAATTATGATTACCTTTAAGCTTGGCACTAACATGAATGCAGCAGTAGAAGATGTGCGTGGCAGTATTGAAACAGCACGTGGCTTATTGCCTAGGGATGTTGAAAATCCAATTGTTGCAAAGAGTAACACGGAAGGCATGCCCATTTTATATTTAACCTTCTACCATCCTAGTTATAATGCAAGAGAGTTAAGTGATTACGTGGATAAATACGTTGTGCCTGCGTTTGAAACAGTAGATGGGGTAGGACAAGTACAAGTATTAGGTAAACGTATTACTGCGATGCGAGTATCGTTAGATCCAGCTAAAATGGCTGGTGCAAAAGTGACGGTTGATGAAGTAGTAGGCTTATTGCGTGATCAGAATGCGTCTATTCCCAGCGGTAGAATTCGTAGTAAGGATAGATTTTATAGTGTGGTAACAGATACCACTTTAAAAACGGCTGAACAATTTAATAATTTAATCATACACGGCAGTCAGCAAGAAATCGTTAGATTAAGAGATATTGGCGAAGCTAAATGGGAAGAAGAAAATGTAGATTCGGATTTTAGAGTCAATGGAAAATCCGCAGTAGGATTAGGCATTATTGCGCAATCAACTGCAAATCCATTGGAAGTAGAGCAAGCAATTAAGAAAAAAATAACAGAAGTTACCCGTTCTTTACCTAAGGGCATGCAAGCTAGAATCGATTTTAATCAAGCAGATTATATTCGCTCTTCCATGCACAGTGTATATGAATCCTTTTTTGAGGCGATATTATTTGTTTGGCTAGTCATTTTTGCTTTTCTATGTAGCTTCCGTGCTACGATTATTCCCATCATTACAATACCAGTCTGTGTCATTACTACTTTTGCTTTACTTTATTTTCTCGGTTTTTCTATTAATACCATTACTTTAATGGCTTTTGTTTTAGCAATCGGTTTAGTGGTTGATGATGCCATTGTTGTGCTTGAAAATATTAGTAGGCACATAGAAGAAGGTTTAGCTGCGCTGCCTGCTGCAATTGCTGGGAGTCGTGAAATTGTATTTCCCATTATTGCAATGACATTAACATTGGCTGCAGTTTACACTCCCATTGCTTTTACCCCTGGTTTATTAGGCGTTTTATTCCGCGAATTTACTTTCACCTTGGCGGGTGCTGTGATTGTGTCGGGTATAGTTGCTTTAACACTCTCGCCTATGATGTGCGCTAGTTTATTAAAACCCAATCAATCAGCCAGTCGTTACCAAACTTGGATGCTAAAGCAGTTAGCAAGTTTGCAAATTCATTACCAACGATTACTTACTCTATTATTACAAAAGCGCAAATGGGTGTTAGGTTTGCTTCTTATAGTCGGTGCCATTGGTTATGGCGTCTATAAATGGCTACCTACTGAACTTGCACCTACTGAAGATATGAGTCAGATTGAAGCAATGATAGCAGCGCCACGCGGCGCCAGTTTTCAATACACAGATTCAAATGTAAAACAATTTGAATCCTTATTAGAAAGTAACCCAGAGGTTGAATCCTATTTAAGTATAGTGGGGCTTTATTCTCCTTCTCACTCTTATCAAATTATTAAATTAAAACCTAAAAACGAGCGCCATCATTCCATGGAAGAAATTTTACAAACTGTCATGGAGCAAGGAGCTACCATTCCTGGTGCAAGAGTAAATGCTTACATACCGCCTCCACCGCTTGCTGAATTTGCAGGTGGTGATATGGGTGATAATGTGGGCATTGTTATCATGACTACCTCAGATTATCGTAAGCTACAGCAAGCAGTGGCTAAAATGATAGATGCTATTAAAAAAATCCCAGAATTTGTTCATGTAGATAATAAATTAAAATGGGATAGTGAACAGTTTCAAATTGATATTGATAGAGATAGGGCGGCAGATTTAAAAGTTTCTATCCCTAGCATTGCTAATACGATTTCTACACTACTTGCAAGTCGTACCATTGGTAAAATCGATGATGCTAATATCATTGTGCAAATGAATGAATCAGCTTTAACTAATCCTAATATTTTCCAGCAAATTTATGTAAGAAATGATAATGGGGTTATGCTGCCGCTTGCGAATGTGATTTCAGTTTCTGAAACTACGACGCCTGAAGTTTTTAATCGCTACGAACGTTTGCGTTCAGATTCAATTTATGTAAATTTAGCGCCGGGTTTTAAAGTATCTGATGCTATTAACGCACTAGAAAAAATTGCAAAAGAGAATTTACCCGATGATATGAAATATGCATTTACTGGCGAAGCAAAAAGCTTTCTCGAATCAAGTGGTAAAACAGCATTAACCTTTTTATTAGCATTGGTTTTTATTTACCTTGTTTTAGTTGCGCAATTTGAAAGTTTCATTGACCCATTTGTTATTCTCTTTACTGTTCCTTTTGCTATAGTCGGTGCAATGCTTACCTTGAAGCTCTTTGGCGGCAGCATGAATATTTATAGCAATATAGGATTAATTACTTTAGTTGGCTTAATTGCAAAACACGGTATTTTAATAACGGAATTTGCTAATCGATTAAGGCAAGCAGGTAAATCTATTCAAGAAGCCGTGATTGAAGCCTCTTTACTCCGCCTAAGACCTATTCTAATGACAACGGCTGCGATGATATTAGGCGCACTCCCTTTAGCATTAGCCTTTGGCCCAGGCGCTGAAAGCAGGCAGCAAATTGGTTTAGTGGTGACGGGCGGTTTATTATTCGGCACATTCTTCTCGCTGATTGTTGTGCCTATCGCTTATACTTACTTAGCACCGTTTAGAAAATTAAAACTGCTTGATCAAGAGGCTTAACATGCAATTTTTTTATGAAATATTTCCCGTACTATTATTTTTCATAGCATTTAAATTTTACGGTATTTATGTTGCAACGATAGTTGGTATTGTAACGACTTTTTTACAAGTCGTTTTTTCCCGTTATAAAGATGGTAAATGGGATAAAAAGCAAGTTATTACTCTCGCCGTGTTTCTCATTTTTGGCGGCATGACACTTTACTTCCATGACCCTATTTTTGTGAAATGGAAGCCTACCATTGTATTTTGGATTTTTTCTATCGTTTTACTTATCAGTCAATTATTCACTCAGAAACCACTTATGCAGCGTTTAATGGAGAATGTATTTGAAGGTAAGCATTCTGTTCCAATGCAAACATGGAAACGAATTAATGTTTGCTGGGCCTTATTTTTTACTGTGTTAGGTGGCATAAATTTATACGTAGCCTATCATTTTAGTGATGATGCGTGGGTTAACTTTAAGCTTTACGGCGTGACAGCCGCGTTTTTTATATTAAGCTTATGCCAGGCACTTTATTTATATCGTTTTATGAATGATAAACCATGAATAAACTTGAATTAATTATAAGTAGATTGCAGCAAGCATTTTCGCCTGAATCATTAGAAGTCATCGATGAAAGCGATCAGCATATTGGTCATGCAGGGCATCAGGGCGGGGGTAGACATTTTGCTATTGTCATTTCAGCTGTCTCTCTTAAATCTTTATCTCGCGTTGCTGCTCACAGAAAAATATATGCTTTATTTGAAGATTTAATACCCAAGGAAATTCATGCACTAAGAATTAAAATTATCTGATTGTTGCTCGCTGAATATTGTTTAAGGATGATGCAATGTTCTCTACTCAATCTACAAGTCATTTTGATTTCTGCGATTATCAAGAGCTGCGTGATCGTTTTATTCGTTTAAAAGATTGTTTATGGGGTGAATACGAAAATACAGAATTAGTTTGCATTAATAATGAATTGGTAAATGTTGCCATCGATATTTTACATATCGATGAACTAGCATTAAATGATTCAGAAAAAGCAAAAATTTTGACAGGCTTATTATTGGAATTGCAGGCTTACATTAAAGGGGTTTTAATTGCGTTTGCTAAAAGCATGGGGGCAATAACTTATTTAAGTACTTTTTGGGCTAGCTTGCCATCTTCTAAACTTGAGATAGATATGTCCAATAATTTAAATGATGTAATAGGTGTTAACTCGAGTAATCCTATGGATAAAGAGAGCAAATGTGAAGCATGGTCTTATTTAGTAAAATATAGGCAGGGAGATTTCACTAAAAGCGCGATTTGGCGTAACGTAACTCCCTGCGCATAATTAAAGCCAATAGTTGGCACATTCTCGCAATTGTTCTGCGGTTAGCAAAAATACGCCACCGCCGCCACGTTCAAACTCTATCCAAGTAAAAGGAACTTCTGGGAAAGCATCGGCTAGCGCATATTCACTATTTCCTACTTCAACCACCAAAATGCCACTAGGTTTTAAATATTTTTCTGCTTCTTGCAAAATAGGTAATACCATATCTAAACCTTGATCACCTGCTGCTAAGCCTAATGATGGTTCATGTAAATATTCTTTAGGCAAAACATTCATTTCATCTTGGCTAACATAAGGTGGGTTGCTAACTATAATGTCGTATTGTTTAACAGGTATTGAGGCAAATAAATCCGATTGAATTAAATGCACTTGATCCTGCATTTGATGTCTCAACACATTAATTTTAGCAACTGCTAGTGCTTGTTCTGAGACATCGCTCGCATCGACTTCAGCGTGAGGGAAAGCTTGTGCGCAAGCAATAGCAATGCAGCCGCTGCCTGTACATAAATCCAGAATGTTTTCTACGCTATCTGGTAATATCCAGGGAGTAAATTGTCTTTCTATTAATTCCGCAATGGGGGAGCGCGGAATAAGCACGCGTTCATCTACGTAAAAAGGCATGCCATAAAACCAAGCTTCATTAGTTAAATAAGGCACTGGAATGCGACCCGCAATTCGTTTTTCTATCAAGGCAGCCAAACGTTCGCGTTCTTCTTGGGTTAGACGAGCGTCTAACACAGTAGGGTTGATGCTAGGCGGTAGATGCAAAGTATGCAAAACCAGTGCACTTGCCTCATCCCAAGCATTATCTGTTCCGTGGCCATAATAAAGACCGTTTTCATTAAATTTAGAGGTTGCTAAACGGATAAAGTCGCGAATAGTTTTTAATTCAGCATAATGATTCATGAAATACCTTAAATAAAGCGTAGCCAGAAAGGATGTGATCTTATCAAAGCTGGCTGATTGATGAAAACAACATTATAATTGCGCAAACCGACTGTTTTTAATAAGGTGTAACGATGGGTAATGAAATCGGTTGTTTTATTATAGACTTAGCTGGTGCCGAGTTAACTTCTGAAGAGGCTGAGTTAGTAGCCCATCCCTTAGTTGGCGGGGTGATATTATTTGCCCGCAATTATGAGTCCCGACCTCAGCTGAATGCATTATGTAAAAAGCTGCGCGCTAGCCGCACAAAACCCTTGCTCATTATGGTAGACCAAGAGGGAGGTCGCGTTCAGCGTTTTATTAATGATTTCACCCGCATTCCCAATATGGGCCTGCTAGGCGAATTATACGAGCAAAAACCACAAGCCGCATTAAAGCTTGCCCATGACTGCGCGTGGCTGCTCGCATCTGAGCTTCTTTCAGAACAAGTCGATTTGAGCTTGGCTCCTGTTCTTGATTTAAACAAAGTTAAAAATAGTGTGATAGGAAACAGAGCCTTCCATGAAAAACCTCAAGTAGTCACTGAACTTGCTTATGCTTTTATTGAGGGAATGAAAGAAGCAGGTATGGCATCGGTTGGTAAGCATTTTCCTGGCCATGGCTCAGTGTCACTGGATTCGCATGTGGCATTGCCTATAGATCAACGATCGTTTGCGCAAATTGAACAAGATGATTTGCAGCCGTTTGCATCTCTTATTAAGCAAGGTTTGCCCGCTATTATGGCTGCGCATATTGTCTATCCTGAGATAGATAAAGTCGCTGTTTCATTTTCCCCAACGTGGCTGCAAACTATTTTGCGCATGCAGCTAGGATTTACTGGTGTTATTTTTAGTGATGATTTAAATATGGAAGGGGCAAATATATCGAATGATTATGCAGCCAGGGTAACAGCAGCTAGAGAAGCAGGGTGTGATTTTGCATTACTCTGCAATAATCGTGCTGGTGTCATTCAGGTTTTAGATAGCTTGCCCTATTCTGTGCATTACGTAGGTAAGGAAAAATGGAGTAGTCTACAGGGCAAGTTTAGCAATACTCTTTATTCTACTTCGCCAAGATGGCAAGAGATTCGCAATCAGTTATCAAATACCATCCAAAATATTAATTAATACGTGGAAATCATTATGGAATTATCTACTAAAGTTCAAACTATTTTAAAAGAAGCTGAGTGTGTCCATAGTTTTACAGAAGTAAATACAGCGCTTGATAAAATGGCGAAAGAAATAACCCAAGTGTTAGAAGATAAAAATCCGCTTATTTTATGTGTCATGACAGGTGCATTAATCACTACCGGTCATTTAGTTACTCGTTTACATTTTCCATTAGAAATTGATTATATCCATGCAACTCGCTATCGCGGTTCTATGCGTGGCGGCGATTTACACTGGTTAGTTGAGCCGCGTATTAGTTTGAAGGATAGATCGGTGCTTATTGTAGATGACATTATGGACGGTGGTTTAACATTAGCGGCCATCATTGATTATTGCAAACAAGCAGGTGCAAGAAGTACTCATACCGCAGTAATGGTTAGTAAAAAACGTCCGCGCGAAGAAGGCGTGAATTTTGAGCCCGATTTTGTTGGGGTAGAAACAGAAGATAAATTTTTATTTGGTTTTGGCTTAGATTACGAAGAATATTTACGTAATGTTCCTGGTATTTATGCGGTTAACACCACAGGTCGTTAGGAGATTGTTATGCGAAGATATAATATGCTCCAAGCTATTTATTTATCTTTTTATTCTAAACGTTTATATCAGGATGTAGCCGTAAATTGGAGTGGAAATGTATTTTTGTATTTACTGTTAGTATTAGCGCTCTCTTGGGTAATACCAACATATTGGATGCAAATAGGTTTAGAAAGAGGTCATGCTACTTTTTCTAAAAATATCGTTCCACAAATTCCCGTCATGGAAATAAAAGAGGGAAAGATTACCACGCCTTTAGCACAACCATATGTTATTACCGACCCAAGAACTAATGCTAGAATGGCTGTAATTGATACTCAAGGGCAATATAAAACGCCAGAGGAAGCAAAAGCACCTTTTCTCATTACTAAAACTGAAATTATCAATAAATCTTATAATGAAACTAAGATTTATCGAATTCCTGAAACATTAACAGCAACGATAAATCCTATATCTATTAATGAATTTATTGGAGGTTTCATTCAATATTCATGGATTATATTTTTTATTTGCGCTTTATTGCTTTCTTATCTTTATCGTTTAATTCAAACAATACTTTATGCTCTATTTGGAATGTTACTTTCAAAAGTAAACCGCATGACTTTAACCTATGGGCAAATTTATAAGATTGCGATCGTAGCGTTAACACCTGCTATTATTCTTTCTACGATCTTTACCTTGGTTAGTTTTAATTTCGCCTATGAATTAATGTTTTATTTTCTTTTAACTATGGGTTATTTGTATTTTGGCATTTTATCTAACAAAACAAGCAAATAAACAAGGATTAACTTAAAGGGATTGTTATGACAGGACTTAGTTGGTTTGTTGCTTTTTTATTTGTATTTGGAGTGCTCGCTTATCACCGAGCCTCCTTAATTATTTGGACTATCAGTTTTGCTTTGTTAGGTATTTTTGTTAGCACCTATCATGGTTTTACAGTAGCGGTGGCACTCATGTGGCTGCTATTTGGTGCTTTATTTTTAACACTTAATGTATCTGCATGGCGCCAACGATTTATTACTAAATACCTTTTCAAATTCTATTTAAATGTCATGCCTTCTATGTCTAAAACAGAACGTGAAGCTATTTCAGCAGGCACCGTAACATGGGAAGGAGATTTGTTTAGAGGCAATCCTGATTGGAATAAATTATTAAATCAAACACCGGCAAAGTTAACGCAAGAAGAAGAAGGGTTTTTGGCAGGTCCTGTTGAGACGTTGTGTCGCATGATAGATAATTGGGATATTACTCATACACGTATGGACTTATCCCCAGAAGTTTGGAGCTACATTAAACAGCAAGGTTTTTTTGGTTTAATCATTCCAAAAGAATACGGCGGAAAACAATTTTCTGCTTATGCACATTCTCAAATTTTAGTAAAACTGAGCGGTCGCAGTGTGACTGTCGCTTCTATTGTTGCTGTGCCTAATTCATTAGGCCCTGCTGAATTATTGCTTCACTACGGTACGCAGGATCAAAAAGAATATTACTTGCCTAAATTAGCAAAAGGTGAAGAAGTTCCTTGTTTTGCTCTAACTTCTCCTATTGCTGGTTCTGATGCTGGATCAATGACAGATAATGGAGTAGTGTGCTGGGGTGAATATTTAGGTCAAAAAACACTCGGCATTAGGCTTAATTTTGATAAACGCTACATCACCTTAGCGCCTGTAGCAACCGTTGTAGGGCTAGCCTTTAAATTATACGATCCAGACCATTTATTAGGTGAGAAAGAAGATATAGGTATTACCTGTGCACTCATTCCGCGCAATACACAAGGTGTCACGATAGGGCGCAGGCATTTCCCTCTGGATAATCCTTTCCAAAATGGCCCTATTCAAGGCAAAAACGTTTTCATTCCTGTTGATTGGATAATTGGCGGCGTCGCCCAAGCTGGGAAGGGTTGGCGTATGTTAATGGAGAGTTTAGCTGCAGGTCGCTCTATTTCTCTTCCCGCAAATACTATGGGTGGTGCTAAAGTTGCAGCTTATGCAACAGGTGCTTATTCGCGTATACGTAGGCAATTTAATATGCCTATTGGCAAATTTGAAGGTGTAGAAGAGCCCTTAGCTAGAATAGGGGCTTATACTTATCTCATGGATGCTGCACGCACCTTTGCAGTTGCAAGTGTCGATGCAGGTGAGAAACCTTCTGTTGCTTCTGCGATTGTTAAATATCACGCTACTGAATTAGGCAGGAAGATTGCTTGCGATAGCATGGATATTCATGGCGGAAAAGGAATTTGTTTAGGCCCTAAAAACTATTTAGGACGTAATTATGAAGCAGCGCCTATTGCTATTACGGTGGAAGGGGCAAACATTCTTACACGCAATATGATTATCTTTGGTCAAGGCGTTATACGTTGCCATCCTTACGTGTTGGCAGAAATGGAAGCTGCACGTTTAACGAATCCACATGATGCATTAGCTGCCTTTGATAAAGCGGTAACTAAGCACGTGGCTTTTGCTATTAGTAATGTAGTACGTGCCTTGGTGCTAGGTATTACCGGAAGTTACTTTGTTAAAGCGCCACCCGGTAAAATGAAACGTTACTATCAACAAGCAACTCGATTTAGCTCCGCTTTTGCTTTTTTAGTTGATGTTTGCATGCTTACTTTTGGCGGCCATTTAAAGCGTAAAGAAACGATTTCTGCACGCTTAGGCGATATTCTTAGTTATTTATATTTATTATCCGCTACGCTTAAGTTTTATCACGATCAAGGTGAAAATTCTGAAGATTTACCTTTAGTGCGTTATGCTTGCTTAACTTGCTTATTTGAAATACAAGAAAGATTTGATGAAATTATTAAAAACTTCCCCAATCGAATGTTAGCTTGGATATTAAAAGTATTAATTTTCCCAGTAGGTGAGCGTTTTTGTAAACCTATGGATAAATTGAATCGCAAAATTTCGCAATTACTGATGGCGCCTACAGCTAGCCGTAATCGCTTATCTGCGGGTGCATTTCTGTCTGCCGAAAATAATGTATTAGCTGACATGCAAAATGCCTTAGTCCAAACTATTGCTGCTGAACCTATTGATAAAGTCATTTCTACTGCAAAAAAAGAGGGGCTAATTACTGGTTATACTTACTTAGATCAAGCTAATGCAGCATTAGAAGCAAAAATCATTACGCAAGAACAATACGATCTTTGCATGCAAGCAATGCAATCTAGAATGAAAGTGATTGCCGTCGATGATTTTTCAAATGAAGAATTAGCAAGAACAGATACGAATGAAGAAATAAAAATAGATAATGTCATTCCTCATCCACGTGTAGGCGGAGAAGTATAATTGCATCATGTCAGTAATAAGAAAGCGAGATAATTTATTCTTCTATTTGTTATTACTGACTAGTTTTTTTCTGCTGCTAGAAATAAGTTTTTTTATACAAAAAAATAAAGCTTACTTAATTGATTTTTCGACAATTAGCAACGCTATTACTATTCCCTACGCTATTATTCCACCGCTTATTGCTTTTTTATTAGTGCAGCTTAGCTTGCACCTTCTTTATTGTATTTTAATTTGGGGCATAATTAGATTAATTGATAGACTCAATATTATTGATGCTAAGCATCTTTTTAATTTTGCTGTTGCAGTCTGGTTGCTAGGAATATTAACGCTATTAGTTACTAATCAATATTTCTTTCCACATTCTTCTTATGCAGCATTAACTTCATTACTTTTATGGACAAGAGATGCTTGCCACCTTGCATTAACGGTGTTGCTGTTTTTATGTGTTATTCCTTTATCATTAACTTCATTAAGTCTTTTACAATTAGTTGGTCAGTATAAAAAGGTAGCTTTAATTATTTGCAGTGTTTGCGTGTTAATTTTTTCACTTAATAAAAGCATTCCCCATTATCAAGACGCAGCCACTTCAACTAAACCTAATATTCTTATTATCGGCATCGATTCATTAAGGCCTGATTTCTTAAGCTTTAATGGCTATAAACATAACACACCTTTTATCGATTCTCTTTTAAAGGAATCTACTGTATTTAGCAAAACGCTGACGCCTATAGCTAGGACTTATCCTGCATGGACCAGTATTTTAACTGGCAGTGATCCTTTGCAACATGGCATAAGAACAAACCTCGCTTTAACTCAGCAAGTTAATAAACAGCAAACTTTAGCAAGTTTATTACAACGCCAAGGTTATAAAACCATTTACGCAACAGATGAAACACGATTCAGTAATATTGATCACACATTTGGTTTTGATCAGTTAATTTCACCGCCTATGGGTTTAACTGATTTTATTTTAGGTACTTTCAATGATTTCCCTTTATCTAATTTGCTAATTAATACCTCTGTAGGTAAGTGGTTATTTCCCTATAGTTATGCAAATCGTCCGGTATTTTTTACTTATCAACCTCAAAGTTTTATTTCACTCTTACGCAGTAATTTACCTGCTGAAAGAAATAAACCTTTATTCATGGCGGTGCATTTTTGTTTGCCGCATCATCCTTACTTATGGGCAAATGCTTTGCCAAAGAAAGAAGATGCTGTTGGTTACTATGAAATGAGTCTTGCGCAAGTTGATGAGCAAATTAAATCTTTTTTTTCATTACTACAAGAATACAAGCTGCTGGATAATTCTTTAGTGATTTTATTATCTGATCACGGTGAAGCATTGGAATTACACGGTGATAGAATCACTAATCCATCTTTATTTGTTTCAGAAAAATCAAAATTACCAACTAAATTTTACCCGCCTATGCTTGATGATGAAGGAATGGATCAATCAGCCGGGCATGGTACTGACGTGCTAGGTTTATCCCAATATTATTCTCTATTAGCTTTTAAATTCTATGGTCAAGAACAAACGGTTAAAATTGTGCCGCAAACTGTCTCCCTCTTAGACATTAAGCCCACTATATTGGCATTAATGGGTAGTCAATCTAGGTCTGATGAGGGCGTATCATTACTAAACTTAATAAAGAATAAAAATTTACCGCCCATCGCAACTAGGCATATTTTCCTAGAGAGTGATTTTTCACCTAAAGCAGTGCGTACAATTTATCCACAGATTCATAAGGTATTATTGGAAGGCATACATCTCTTTGAAGTTAATCCAAAAACATTACGCCTTAATATTAAACCCAGCATGGAAGAGATGATAATACAAAGTAAGCAATATGCTGACGTCTACGGAGATTGGGTGCTTGCATTTTATCCACAAACAAATCAAACCATGATGCCCATTCTCGTTCAGCTATCAACAGGAAGATGGACTAATGATTTACATTCTACCTTTGCTAAGCAATCCCCCGTTGAAGTGATGCTGTCTCAAATACTTTCACATTATAAAAAAGAGATTAAATATGTTCTTACTTCTCAAGCCTAGTATTTGTTCACAGGGCAATTTTTTTACTTACTTATTTAATTGTAACGAAAATCAACAAGCGTTTAGATTTAAGACAACTCATAACCCGTTGATTTAATGATGATATTTACTTGTGTTTAATTCTTGCACTTAAGTATTAAAAGCCATATTTGTATTGGTTTATCCCACTTGTCGATAGTTTATTAACAGAGTTATCCACAGAAATTGTGGGTAACTAGAAGGTGTCGCGAAATGATTTTAAATCTGGGGAAAGTTTTATTCTAAGTGCCATTATTGTATAGATTATGTAATTCGTTGCTAAGCTCATGACGCAAATAATTCATATAAATAATTGCTATTATGTTATTATTTGTACTTTTATTGATTAATATTTTATATATTCTATGTATTCTAACTATTTTATCTTATTGTTTTACTTAATATTAATTGTTTTGCCTCCCTTTATTTACTTTATATATAGAAGGGCTAACATCCGTTGTTTGTCTAAGGAAACAATTAAAATTAGTAAAGCACAAGAAGGCAGCCTTATATTGAAGGGTAAGGTTGAAAGATTTGAAGAACTACTATTAGCTCCTTTATCCCAAAGGCCTTGTTGTGGTTATTTTTATGCGATTTACGATAGATCCAATTACGATAAAATTGTATATTCCGAAACTCGAGGAATAGATTTTATTTTAAACGACGGAAGTGGAAGATGTTTGGTTCGTTCTGATGTGGCTGGAAATTTTTATAATTCTATCTTTTGGCCTCCTATAATTAGATCGAGTAACTACCCAACACTCGAAGACGCTAATAAGCACAATGATTTAACCAAAAAACCTCATGGTAAACGCTATCGCTATATGGAATATAGACGCCAAGAAGGAGAAACGATTTATGTTGAAGGCTCATTTAAATCTACGCAAAAGGATTTAAATTTAGCATTGCTTAATTTAAATGGTGTGATTGAAGGTGAAACAAAAGAGGCTTCTATAAATATTAATCCGGCCTACTCTGGTTCCTCTATTCATTCTTCTAATAAAGGCCACTGGTTGTTACCTATCCTTGATATAATATTTCATATAGTTTGAAAGGCCATAGATGTTTGTGCCAATGTATTCGGAAAATAGGGCTGCTTATGCAGCCCTTTCCGTTTCACCTTTTAGGGAGTAGTGCTCAAATCGCCGATGATTCCTCCAGGACAAAAGACTACTTCAAAATCCATTGCAACTTGATTTTGTTGCGCTGCATCTGAGGTATTACAATTAAAAGTACTGGAATGATCATCAAAAGGATAAGAATAAGCGGTAGGGCATGCGTTCTTCAGCCATTGAATAGATTCTAATGGGGTTGGAGAAAGCGGCGGGAGTCCACCGCTGCTGCCATGCACCCAGTCAGGATTATCAGTGTAAGATTGCTGAGTTTGCCAAGTTACATAAGGTGTGATTGCATTCCAATTTTGAGCACCGCAACAAGTTGAACCATTACCGCTATTGTAGCAGCTTTGCAGTGTTGAACCTTGTGGAACACAAGCATAAAGATCATAGACTGTGGTGCCTGCTTGATAGGTTTGAGTAGAGTAATTTGTAATAAGATCGTTGCAATTAAAAACAGTCGAAGGATTCATCGCTGCATTTGCGCCAGTGTAAGTGACATTACCAGAGCAAAGCTGATTGATAGACCAATACCCAAGCAAATTACCGCACGCTAACACGATATTGCCAGCAGACGGCGTGGTTTCAAATGCTAATCCACAAATGCCTGATGAGCACTGGTTGCAATCAGTAATCGTTGTTCCATTAGTCACAAAATTGAATAAAGGCGATGCTGATGGCGCAGTATATTCCCATGGACAGCTTCCTAATGGTGTGGCTGGCGCAGGAAGCGGTGGTAGAGGAGGTGGGGCAGGTGGATAGGATGGATTAAACTGGGTATAAGGTGGTTGAATAGGCGCGCCCGCACCTGTACATACATAAGGCGCAGCAGGTGAAGCAAATTGGGAGGAGAGAGGTCCCAATCCTTTTAATTCAGATGGAATGCTTGCACCATTAATTAATGAAATGTCGTAACCTCCTTGCGTTGTAGAAGTAAAAGTTTCTTCTATTCGCGTATAAGGCTCATACACAGATCCATTGTTATCAGGGCATTGAGCATTTGCGCCTGAGGCACAATCTCCTGTTGCGCATACAAAATTTGATCCTTGCAAACTGCAACCAGTCCTTGGAAAAAACTGTCCCCCATAAGAACCCGATATGGTAATTGATTTGGTAGAAGGTGCTGCACCCTCAGCTTGAGACGGCAATAGATAGGCAGATGGTGAAGGATTAGGCGTTGGGTCTGAGCTGCCTGGCGGCTGAGAAACACCATACCAGACTGGAAATGGGCACTGGTTCACAAAGGTAATTTGATGCGTATATCCTGGTGTTTGCACAGTAGTAGAAGTTTGTGCGCTAGCAACAAGCGAATCTCCTGTTACTTGAGCGGTAACTTGTAACGAACCGGCGGCTTGGGGAATGACTGAGACAAGTGCCGTGCAGCTGCTATTAGCAGCAAGCGTACGCCCCGAGCAATTATCATACTGAGTGGTAGATGAGCCTATAGTGGGAGTAATAGTAGGAGATGAAGAAGTCCCTGCAGCTGAATAAATGATGTTGTCTAATGCTACAGGCGTAGAGCAAGAATTGCTAAACGTAAATTGAAGTACATTATCCGCATATTGATAAGTAGGATTTTGAAACGGTAATGTGGCATGGGCTGACAATTGGCAACGCCCAGATCCATTTACTACTGAGGTAACACCGGAAGCGTTGACTGTGTTTGTTCCACTATTATAAGTAAAGAGTGCGTTTACGGAAAGCTGACCTACTGCAAGCGGTGTTAACTCTCCACTTATAGAGCAGTGATGCCCTGGTTTAAGTTCAACAGGGGCGCTGCTGGTTCCGCAAGAGTTTTCACCCGAAACAATAGTAACAGAAGCAACCGAAGTTGGCGTAACGGATAATAGATCACTCCCGCTTGAATTACCGGCATACCCTGTAACGCTTGTTGAGCCTTTATTTGTATAGGTTACTTTGAATATAGGTTGCTGTTCTGGATTGCTTAGGGAAAATTGCGAAGGTAGGCGTGTCATAACAGCAACAACATCGGGCATTACACCAGAACCAATAGCACTTAATGTTGGTAGTGAAATGACATTTCTATCGTACTGATAAGACATTTGAATTGAAGAGGTAGTCGAATTAGCTGGCGTGTAAGTAATAACTACCTGACAGCTCGCGCCTGGTCTTAGTGTCTGATTATTACAGCCGTCTGTGATAGTAAATGCGCCTCCCGTTTTTTTAAAACGAGTGTACAAAGTCACAGGAGCAGGAAATTTAGTGCTGACTGTTAAATTATAAACGACAGAGGTAGATTCATTTGTATTAACCGTACGAAAGCCATTTGCAGGAGAAAGAGACCAAGCTACTGGGTTTGCGCCAGCATATCCCTTCATTGCAAATACTGATAACCATATTGCAATAATAATGCGTAAAATATCCATATTCTTTTTTCATCCCTGATTACGTTTGATTGACAGAGGATAGACCTCGTTTTCAAATGGTGGGAAAGCTAACCGTCAAATTAACAAACACGGTGTCCATTTGAACATTGCCAAAGTTTAAGACAGTATTAGACCAAGTTCCTTGACCGGCCCCGCTTTTAAGATTGCCCTGAAAGACATGATCATAACCCAAAGTTGCCATAGTAGTATCATTAATTAAAAAGTCTAAACCAAGCCCTAGAGTAAGCGCTAATTTAGTATCAGTGTTACCTTTATAAGCTGGGCTCAAACGAGCAGTAACATCACTTTTTGGAGATTCCGAATAGTCGCTCAAATGATTAATAATAAAACCGACACCACCAGATAAGTAAGGAATGAGACGCTTTACTCTAAATAAACCCACTTTACCATTTAGCGAAAATAATTCCGCTTCATAATTCATTTTATAACTATAATTCTCAAACTCAGGAATCATGTACTGATCTATATTACCTGCTACATGTGCTTGCATATAATGCCGATAACGAATAAAGACACTAGCGGCAGGAATGTACGCCCTCTTTTTAATGTTCCAAACATAACCTGCCTCTACTTGAGCAATGCCCATAGATGGATTATTGATAGAAAAAGCATCTTGATTAAAGGGCGGCGGGACTATTTCGCCATTTACAATAGAGGTAGTGCTTGATAAGCCAATCCACGAATTTCCTCCACCAATCCCTGCAAACCACGCACTTGGGGGTGTCTTTGATCCAGAAGTATGCGCGAAAGATGCTGCGGGGAATAAAGAAAAGGAGATAGGTAATAATATTAGCGTATTGAGTATTAGCTTAACTTTAAAAGCTCTCATCCTACAAATCCTTTTGTTAGAGGGTTTTATCATAGCTTAAAAGTTTTAAGAAAGCATACTATCGCTTCTACTTTTGTTTTTTTTGAGGCACAGCAACTAACTGAGAGTGTCGAGGAGAATGTAAAACCTCTAATGCAATTAATGCAAGAGAATATAAATTTAAAAATAGAGGAATTGCAAGCTGAGGTAACAACATTACGTATGGCTTTACAAGGCGGTTTGACAACATTCACCGCTGTTTCTGTAAAACCTAGTGCGCTTGATAATGATAATAATCTTATGCTGGTAATGCCTGAGTGTAAAACATAATTTAATTAATAAGAAGATAAGCATGGGTATGGCCAAGTAGAAATTAGACACAAGAAGTATATATATTGTAATTTACCTTAATTTTAATCCTCTCTCCCACCTATTGTGTAGAGAAAGACTCAAGTAGTGGGTGTGAGAGAAGGCACTAAAATCTTAAACGGTAAATTTTTTAAAGTGTTGAAGAGAAGGTAAGACTAAGCTGATAGCTCAAAGACAGTTAGTAGAAGTCTGCATCTAGATTTATTTAGCCATTAGTCTTAATATAATATCGACATAATTCTTATAAAAAGAGAGACTATCATGATAAAAAAAATAACTCATCTAATTAGCATAACTGTAATTTTAAGCGCATCAACAATCAGTTATGGAATGAATAATTTTACATGTCCTTCAACGGAAGAGATTCAATCAACTGATTTCACCGCTCCCTCTATTTGGATTGCGCCACCTGTTGCACATTCTATGCCTAATCAAGTGGGTGTAGGTTTAGGAGGAAAAATAGCTAAGAAACTTTTAGGTACTGAAAAAGCGATTGTTAATCATAAAGACGGTTGGGTGTGTGTTTACTTATCTGAAGGCGGTGTTACTGTAAACGATTATAAAGCTAAAATTAGGAGCATTGTGTCTGGAAATAAATTTTTAACTAAATATCTTAATAAATTAAATAAAGCCTTTGACGAGGCAGAGCCTTACTTAAAAAATTATCCTAAAGATCAGCCTATTGGTTTTGTTGGTTATCAATTGCAAAAATAGCTTATCGAGATTATAAGAAAATAGTTATTCATCTAATTTCGCGACAACGGCTAGTTATAACGTGTCGCGAAATCGATCTAGATTGCTGGTAAACTGTTAATGACATAGAAAGCAAGGAAATATATTAGTTTTATAAAAAATTTATGCAGCGATAAAAGGAATTACTGAGATGAGAAGGTTTAATAAAATCACTACACAATATTGTCAAAGAGTTTTAGCCATTATTCTTGCTGGCTTAGTGCAACCAGCATTTGCCCTACTTCCTCCTTGGTATTTATTAGCCAATCAATTAAAAGCTGCATTACAAGCTGATTCATGTATCCATGTAAATGATCTTACGGGTCAAGATAAAAACATGGAGGTCGTGGTTAATGTTTGTGATTATAACAAAGCGCTTGCATTATCGGCTTTTATAGGTAGGAAACATGCCTTTGGTGAAAATCTGATTGTACAAGTAAAAGTTATGTTTGCAGGGCAAGCTATTCTTCCCATTTCTCGTCCAAACAATATCGATGAAACAATTGTTTATTTAAAAAGAGCATTGGATGGGAATAAATATTTTGTTAACGTATTTACTAATTCATATAAAGATGGCGTATTTGTTGAATTTAGACCAGCAGTTATACAGTATTTTTCTGATGATTTCTTAGATTATTATAATAATAATAATCTCGTTGCTTCTGAAGCTTTTTATCAAATTCTCAATACGGATGAATCTACTAATTCTAATGAAATAAGAATCAGTACCACTACTTCATTAATACGCGATTAAATAGCAGCTGATCTATGTGAAATAGATCAGCAAATATCTTTTGTTGGCTTTTACAATGTCGACTTAGGCGTCCGCGTTACTTGGTTGGTTTTATTTATGCTGAGTATATTTTTATATTGGTTTGCTGTCAAAACCAGGCAATGTTTACCATATTCTTCAGCAAAAGGCATGCTAAAACATAAATTATTTAACAATATTTTCCTTACTTCCTGAGCTTTATTTGAATCATCAAATATTAATTTAACTTGATGATTGGAGGAATTTTCTATTTTTTCTACTGAAGCTATTAGCCTATTTAAATCAGCATGAACTTTATTAATTGCTAACCATTGATGATAAATTCCACTTAACTCACTGCCATTTAAAATTTCTTCATGCTCTTCAAGCAGAGTAATATCTTCATTATCAAACATCACTCTTTTTAATTCTTCACCGGCAATAATATTTTCTTGTGTAGTGAAGCTCGTTTTAGAGAAGGGGTTGCTAAATAAGGTGTGGGTATTTTTTTTATCTGCCTGTGTTAATTTGAGGCGTTCTAATAAGACAACTAATTCTAAATAAGGCTTAACATTTGTTTTGGCTTTGCTTATGAGCGATGGTATTGAATTTGTGATTTGAATATCAGCATTATTTTTTAATAATACAATTACCACGTCAATATGCCCTCTTTCCGCAGCTAATTTTAAGGCAGTTTCATTGTCTTTAGTTAACTCGGGTAAGTTAGCTTTGTCTTTATTTTCAATTAACCATTTTACTATTTCTGCATGTAACATTTTTACTATTTCTGAATGTCCATTTTCCGCAGCTAAGTGTAAAGGGGTATAACCAGCTCTTGACTTAGCGTTTACATTTATATTTTTTTCTGTTAATCGTTGTACTATTCTCTCATACCCATTTCTTGCGGCGAGATGAAGCACAGTCAAAAGATGGGCATAAGGAGAGTTAAAGCTAATATTAATCTGGTTTTTTTCGAAGTAATCTAATAAATAATTAGCTATATTAACATGGCCATTTTTTAATGCTAAATAAAGAGCAATTGGTCCATTGTTATTTGCAATCAGTGTATTAGTGATTAACTCCTCTTTATTAATTGTTGGATTTTTATTTAAATAAGCATCTAATCCTTTTTCTAAAAAGTATTTTACTATTCGCAAATGACCGTTAAAAGCAGCCATTTGAAGAGGTGTTCTTCCTTTTTTAGTCATTGTATTGATAGCTGTGAGGAAAGATATATTAGGTTGTGTGTCTGGTAGTTTAATACGCTTATACCATTTATGCAGCAATTTAATAATAGATAAATGTCCGTTTTGAGCTGCAGCATGCAAAGGTGTTTTTCCTTTCTTGTCAGTTTGGTTTATATCCATTTTTTGTTTTAGCAACATAGCAGCTATTTTTTTATACCCTTTGCTTGCCGCTACGACTAATAAGGGCGTTCCTGTTTCCAAAAATCCTAAACTGAATAGTCCAGGTAATTCTTGAATTTGATTAAAAGCGACAGTATAAAAAATTAAACTTTTACCTAGCCGATTTCTATTGGTTGGAGAAAGCTTTTTATTTTTATCAGTATATCCTCTAGCAATAATTTGGTAAAAATAATCTCGTACAGGCTGGCTATAATTAGCTGGGTTACCAAATCGTTTTAATAACAAATTTCCATCATGTAGCCTATAAAGATCCTTAGCGCTATAAGGAGAGCTAGGCCGTGCATTTTTTTGCTTATTCTGAGCATAAGAAATCATCGTTTTCATGATGCCAGGAGCATCCTTGAGTTGATTATCAAATGTGTATTTTAAATTAATAACTTCTGATACATTTACTAAATGCCTATAAGTTTTAGGATAGTATTGTTTGATTAAATAGGCATACTGAAATTCTTCTTTCCAGTTAACTTCTTTATGAATATGTTGATTTTGTATTTTTCTAAATAGAGTGGGGAAGTAGCTCCTAAATTTGGCTTGCCACAATATGTTTTCATTACTTATGCGATGAAGTTTATGGTTAACAAGCCCCAACCTTAGTAAATCTTCAGGAGCGTTATGTAACATAATTTCTAGTATTAATTCTTCACTTAATTTTTCTAATTTTAATTCTTCGTCCTGTTCATTGACAGGGGTGCTAGGGGATGTGCGATTGTCCATCTTCACTCTCGCTTTTTTTAATGTTATACAATTAATTATAGGTCAAAATTAGTAAAAAAGGGGTAAGATTACCGTAGTTGCTTTTTCAAGTAGTTAAAATTAATTTTATAAATTCAATATGATAGAGTTTATAAATCGTTCATAAATTGATGAGGCTTTATCATGCAAAAAATTGGCGTACTCATTTACGAACAAGTCCAACCTATGGATTTCATTGGTCCATGGGAAGTGTTTGCTATGTGGAAGAACATATTAGAAGCACCTATTGAATTATATTTAATTTCAGAAAAAGGCGGCCCCGTTAATTGCGACGATAATCTCACTATACAATCCCATTATTCTTTTTCTCAAACCCCTCCTTTAGATTATTTAGTCGTTCCAGGAGGCCGAGGGAGATTAAAGGAAGTCAATAATTCTGCTTTAATTAAATTCATTCAAGAACAATACCCTCATTTAAAATATCTATTATCTATTTGCACTGGCATGTTTTTAGTGCATCAAGCAAAGATATTAAAATCAGCAGATGTGACGACCTATTGGCGTGCCATACCTGAAGTGCAAACCTTTAATGATGTTAATGTAGTAGGTAATAGGGTAGTTAAAAATAAAAATGTATGGTTTGCTGGAGGAATTTCAAGCGGTATTGATTTGGCTATAGAATTAATTGCTGAAATTGCTGGTAAAGAAGTAGCAGGCCAAGTGCAACTTATCTTTGAATATTTTCCTAGCGGCTTAGCTTATACAGATTTAGAAACAGCTAAATCCTTACCACCTTATAACAAAAACCCAGTGCAACCCGATTTACCTGCCTATATAAAAAATTATCTTAAAGAGAAAAAACGCTGAGTAGTTTATACTTGATATAATTTTTTATAATTGATTAGGAATGTTATGGAAGGAAGAGCTGATCCAGTCAAATATTTTTTAAATAAATATCCAGATTGTTTAATAAAAAATAAGCTTCAACTGGTAAATTTAGCTATTTTTGATGCGGATATTCCAATTATTTTATCCATACTTGCAGCACATCCTGAAATTACCACAGTAGATCTTACTGCTAATGAAATCACCGATAAAGGGTTAATTTTATTATTATCAGAAGCAAAATTAACCTTTCTTAATGTTAATGATAATCCTATTGGGGATGTAGGCGCTAAAGCATTACTTATTAATGAAAATATTAAAGGATTTTCTCTTGGTGACTTCTACACTAGGAGTAGCAAAATGACTGTACCTACCTCTATTTTAATTACACCGGCTGCACAACCTATTGAGAGAATAAATTCGGCTAGGAATGCAGGCATTATACTAAACAATCAATTTAGACTTTTTTCTTTAGGAAAAAGTGATAAAAATGGTAAATTAACTGAAAATGGATTCTCTAAAAATGGCAAGAACTTGCTAAGAAAATCCCACTAATGTGGATAAAACCACTACCGTAAACCTCAATATACCTATATACTTTTGCGGTTAACTATCCGGTTATTTGCGCAACACTGTCAATCAAAGGAAAGATGCAGTATGGATATGGCTAATGTCATTGGTCTTATTATTTTGCTAGGAACGGCGGTAACGGTTGCTTTCTTTAGGCTTTCTGCTGTTATATGGACTACAAGTGTAGGTGTTGCCTTATTACTAGTCACTTTATTAGCTGATTTTCCTCTTATTGCTTTACTTTTTTTCTGGTTAATTTATCTATTAGCAGCCGGATTTGCCAATTTAACGGCATGGCGTAGAGAATTTTTAATAAAACCTATCACCCAAACCCTGCGTAAACAAATGCCCACTATCAGCGAAACAGAACGTGAAGCTATCTCAGCAGGCGATACGTGGTGGGAAAAAGAATTATTTTGCGGCTCCCCTGATTGGATTAAATTATTATCTATCCCAAAGCCCACCCTTTCTTCTGAAGAACAGCAATTTTTAGACCACCAAGTTGACCATTTATGCGGATTATTAAACGATTGGGAAATTGTAAATCGTGATAATAATTTACCCCCAGCGGTTTGGGATTACCTCAAACAAGAAAAGTTTTTTGGCATGGCTATCCCTAAGGAATATGGCGGTCTTGGATTTTCAGCATTAGGGCATTCCACCGTTGTGACTAAAATTGCAACGCGTAGTATTAGTGCAGCGGTGACTACCATGGTTCCAAATTCATTAGGGCCCGCAGAATTATTACTCCATTACGGCACTGATGAACAACGCAAACATTATTTACCTCGCTTAGCCATGGGAGCAGAAATTCCTTGCTTTGCCTTAACCGCCCCAGATGCCGGTAGTGATGCCGGGGCTATCCCTGATAGTGGTACTGTGTGCCGTGGTTTGTATGAAGGCCAAGAGGTATTAGGAATAAGATTAAGCTGGGATAAACGTTATATTACATTAGCACCCATTGCGACAGTGCTAGGCGTCGCTTTTCATTTATACGATCCTGATCATTTGCTAGGAGATAAAGAAGAATTAGGCATTACTCTTTGTTTAATTCCAACCAGTCACCCCGGTGTTGAAATTGGTCATAGGCATTATCCTATGTACTTATCATTTTTAAACGGACCGACCCGTGGTAAGGATGTATTTATTCCGCTAGATTGGATTATAGGCGGTACAAAAATGGCGGGCCAGGGTTGGCGTATGTTAATGGAATGTTTGTCTATTGGCCGCTCCATTTCGCTACCTGCGCTTTCAACTGCTTCGGCAAAACTTTCTTATCGTATTACCGGTGCTTATTCAAAAGTTAGACGGCAATTTAATACCTCTATTGCTGCATTTGAAGGCGTAGAAGAAGCATTAGCTCAAATAGCAGGTTGCACTTATCTTATTGAATCTGCGCGCATTATGACAGCTGGTGCAGTAGATCAAAAAATTAACCCTGCTATTGTCTCTGCTATCGCCAAATATCAAATGACAGAAATGGCGCGTAAGGTTGTTTCTGATGCTATGGATATTCACGCAGGTCATATGATTCAAGCAGGACCGCGCAATTTATTACTGAATATTTATATTGGCTTACCCATTAGCATTACAGTAGAAGGCGCAAACATTTTAACAAGAAATTTAATTATATTTGGTCAAGGTGCTATTCGCTGTCATCCTTATATATTAAAAGAAGTGGAATTAATCAGTGCCGCACAACCTGATATTGCTGCCCTTGATCAAACTCTCATGGCACACATTGGGTTTTTCATTAGTAATTTAGCGAAGAACTTTGTGTATAGCTTTACTGGTGGTGTATTCATTTCAACGCCTATTAAAAATAAGCGCGTGAGAAAATATGTTAAGCAGTTAACGCGTATGAGTAGTGCATTGGCATTACTAGCTGATACAAGTCTTATTGTACTAGGCGGAAGCTTAAAAAGAAGAGAACGTTTATCCGCTCGTTTAGGTGATATTTTAAGTCAACTTTATTTAGGCTCTGCTACACTTAAATATTACTACGATAATAATCAAGCAGAAACCGACGTAGATTATGTTTGCTGGGCACTGCAATCCTGCTTATATAATATTCAAATTGCTTGTGATAATTTCTTGGAGAATTTCCCTAGCAAAATAGATAGCTTATTGCTGAAGTTTATTATTTTCCCATTTGGGCCAGCGTATTATCCACCTAAAGATAAATTAGATCATAAAATTGTTACCGCTATGTTATCACCCTCTGAATTCCGTGATAGATTAACAAAATATTGCTACGTTAGTAAAAAACCGGATGATTTAAGTTATCGCCTAGATGCAGCCTTGGTACAAGTTGACAAAATAGATCCTGTTTGGAAAAAATTGCATAAGGCAGTACAAAGCGGTGCCATTCCGCATCAATATAATTTTAATCAACGATTAGAAGCTGCTGTCCATGATAAGATACTAACAGCAGATGAAGCGCAATTAATGAAAGATTATGAAGCATTGCGCAGCGAAATTATCAAAGTAAATGAATTTTCATTTGATTTAAACACCGTTATTGCGTAACAGTAAGGAAAACTTATGACAGCCTCTACTGCAACAATCCAACCCGTTTTACGTGATGTTTATATTGTCGATGGTGCGCGTTCACCTTTTTTAAAAGCAAAAGGTAAACCCGGGTCCTTTTCCGCTTCTGATCTAGCAGTGAAAGCAGGTAAGGAATTATTAAGCCGTCAACCTTTCTCACCTAAAGAAATTAATGAAGTGGTGATTGGTTGCGTCATGCCAAGCCCAGATGAAGCAAATATCGGGCGCATTGTTTCCTTGCGTTTAGGTTGCGGCAAAGCAATTCCTGCATGGACTGTGCAACGCAATTGCGCTTCGGGCATGCAAGCTTTAGATAGCGCTGCAAAAGATATTGCTATGGGTCGCCATGATTTAGTATTAGCTGGTGGTACAGAAGCAATGAGTCGTGCACCGCTAATGTATAATCAAGGCATGACTACTTGGTTAGCTGAATTATCAGCCGCTAAAGATTGGAAAACAAAATTGAAAATTTGGTCTCGATTCCGTCCTGGTTATTTAAAGCCAGTCATTGCTTTATTACGCGGTTTAACAGATCCCACTATTAATTTAAATATGGGACAAACTGCAGAAAATGTTGCATATCGTTTTAATATTACCCGCGATGAAATGGATAATTTTTCTCTTGAAAGCCATCAATTAGCTCAAGCCGGACAAGAGAACCATCATTTTGCTGAAGTACAAACGGTATTTGGTAATAGCGGTGATTTTTACACTAAAGATGATGGGGTAAGACAAGATTCTTCTATAGAAAAATTAGCTTCTTTAAAGCCTATTTTCGATAAGAAATTTGGTACCGTTACTGCAGGTAATAGTTCACAGGTCTCAGATGGTGCCGCTTTATTATTACTTGCTAGTAAAGAAGCGGTAGAAAAATATAATTTACCTGTGCTTGCAAAAATAGTGGATGTGCAATGGGCTGGTGCTGATCCTGCTGAAATGGGCTTAGGACCTGTTTATGCAACGCATCAATTGCTAGAAAAAAATCGATTGAAAATGAATGACATAGACTACTGGGAAATTAATGAAGCATTTGCAGCTCAAGTATTGGGTTGTTTAGCTGCGTGGGAAAGTGATGAGTATTGCAAACAATTTTTAGGTACGCAAGGCGCATTAGGAACTGTTCCTAGAGATAAGTTAAATGTAGACGGCGGTGCTATTGCGATAGGACACCCAGTCGGCGCAAGCGGTGCACGCATTGTTTTACATTTAGCTGAAATCTTAAAGAGAGAAAAGGGGAAAAAAGGGATCGCTACGCTTTGTATTGGCGGCGGTCAGGGCGGTGCCATGTTAATTGAAAATGTATCTGAGGTGTAATATGACTACTATGCAACTTTATAAACATTGGCGTTTAGAAAGTGACAATCAAGTATTATGGTTATTGTTTGATAAAGCCGATGCAAGTGTGAATACAGTTGATAGAGCAGTAATGGAAGAATTATCTACAATCTTAGATACATTAAATAATGACACCACCCACAAAGGGGTCATTCTTGCTTCAGGGAAAAAAACAGGTTTTACAGCAGGCGCTGATATTTCGCAATTTACTCGTTTTAAAGATATTGATGAAGCAATTTCTGTGCTTACACTAGGCCAGGATATTTTAAATAAATTAGAAAATTTAAAACTCCCTACTGTAGCAATGATAGATGGATTCTGTTTGGGTGGCGGGTTAGAAATAGCTTTAGCTTGTCGCTATAGAGTAGTGGAAGAAAGCGGAAAAACCCGTTTGGGATTACCGGAAGTAAAATTAGGTATCCATCCAGGCTGGGGTGGAACCGTACGTTTACCACGTTTGATTGGCGGGCCGCAAGCACTTAACTTAATCCTTTCCGGTCACACTGTAAGCGGCAAAGCAGCAGCAAAATTAGGTTTCGTTGACATTGCAGTGCCTAAGAGACAATTGGTGCGTGCTGCAAAATACTATGCGCTAAAACATCCAGCTCCTCACAAACCTACGGCATTGCAAGCATTAACGAATACAAAACTTGCACGTCAAACTATTTCTCATTTCATTAGAAAGAAATTGCAAGCTAAAGTGAATCCACTTCACTATCCAGCGCCTTATCATGTCTTAGATAATTGGGAACATGTAGGTGTTGATACCAATGAAGCTTACATACGAGAAGCAAAAAGTTGTGGTAAATTATTTTTTACTGACACTTGTCAAAATTTAGTTAGAGTTTTCTTTTTACAAGACAGATTAAAAGCGTTAGGCAAAGAAGTAAGCTTCAAACCTAAACATGTACATGTAATAGGTGCAGGCACTATGGGCGGTGATATCGCTGCTTGGTGTGCTTTGCAAGGATATACTGTTACATTGCAAGATTTAGAACCTCGTTTTATTTCACCCGCTATCAAACGTGCTTATAATTTATTTAAAGAAAAATTAAAAGAACCACATTTGATACAAGCAGCAATGGATAACTTAGTCCCTGATGTTGAGGGAAATGGTATTAGCCGCGCAGATGTGATTATTGAAGCCGTCATTGAAGATTTAGCTATCAAACAAGCTACCTTTAAAATGGTTGAAGCGAAAGCTAAACCGCAAGCAATCTTGGCTACCAACACCTCAAGCATACCGCTTGATGAAATTAATACCGTATTAATGCAGCCTGAACGTTTAGTTGGTATACATTACTTTAATCCTGTGTCAAAAATGCAATTAGTTGAAGTCGTAAAAGGCAATGTAACTAGTCAAGATGTTGTCGACAAAGCCATGGCATTTGTACGTAAAATTGATAGGTTACCATTGCCTGTTAAAAGCAGTCCTGGCTTTTTAGTTAATCGCATTTTAATGCCTTATCTTTTAGAAGCAATGGAATTGCTGAATGAAGGCGTACCTATGACTGCTATTGATAAAGCCATGAAAAATTTTGGTATGCCTATGGGTCCTATTACTTTAGCTGATGCAGTTGGGTTAGATGTATGTTTATCGGTTGCTAAGTATTTAGGTAAATATTTCAATACTCCAGTACCACAACGTTTAATTGACTTAGTTAATGAAAGAAAATTAGGTAGAAAAACAGGCGAAGGGTTCTATAAATACGATAAGCGCGGTAAACAAATTAAACCCGAACATGTTCCCTACGATAAGCCATTAGATGAAATTTCAAATCGTTTAGTCTTAACCATGTTAAACGAATCTTTTGCTTGCTTACGTGAAGGGGTTGTTGCTGATGCGGATTTACTCGATGCTGGCATGATATTTGGTACAGGATTTGCACCTTTCCGTGGCGGTCCTATTCATTATGCTAAATCACAAGGCATACATGAACTATATGAGCAATACATTAAGCAGCAACAAGCTAAAGGGGATAAAATTGAAGCGCAAAACTGGTCAGATTGCGTGACAGCGTAATATTAGTAAGAATCTTGTGGGAGCGCAAAGCTCCCTCAAGGCTTGTCTCCAGAACTATGTTTTCTTAAAGCCGCGGACTATATAGACAAACCGATTGCACTTGCCTTGTCAAAGTTCAAGCTTAAGATAAATTTTTGTTGCGCGTATCAAAAATAAAAAAGTAAACCGTCAATCCTGTAATTAATGTGCAAACTGTAATATAAAGTGCAGGTGCTAATGGAAATGCTTTTGCCGCCAACCACCCGCAGACCATAGGTACAGTACCACCTAAAAATCCATTGCCTACGTTATACCCCAAAGAAACGCCCGTATAACGCGCATCAGCAGGAAAGTTTTCAACTACGGTGATAGAGGTAACGCCTTGTTCTAAAGAACTTGCTAAAGTAAATACAATAAGTATAGCTATCATTAAATACTGATTAGCTGTTTGTAAGAGATAGAAACCAGGAATAATGCAAAGTGCAATTGTGGTTGCACTAAGAAGAAACATTTTTCTTCTGCCTATTTTATCGCAAATTAATCCTGCTATCGGAACAAGTACTATCATAGTTAACATAAGATAAGTCATCAAAGTTGATATTGCTAATACATCGTAGTTAAAGCGTTGACTTAAAAATATAGGTAAGTAAATAAAACAAAAATAATAGAAAGTTGTACCCATACAAACTAAACCTAATGTTATTAAGATATAACGACCGTCTTTTAAAAAAGCTGTTTTGATAGGATTTTTAGCTAATTTATTTTTGTCTTTGAGATGTTCAAACACTTTTGTTTCATGAATGCGTAATCTAAAGAAATAAATAAAAATACATAGTAAACCACTTGCGAGATAAGGTATGCGCCAACCCCAAGAAATTAATTGATCTTGAGTAAAAAATTTAGCAGTTAATAATCCGACTAAACTAGCTAATAAAATTCCTACATTTGCTCCTGTACTTGCTAGAGAGGTGAAGGTAGCTCGATAATTTTTAGGTGCGGTTTCGGCTAAATAAATAATATTGCCGCTGTATTCACCACCAATACTCAAGCCTTGCCAAATGCGCGTTAAAGTTAAAAGGATGGGGGCTAATAAACCAATTCTTTCGTAGGAAGGGAGTAATCCTATTAGTAAAGTGGGAAGGGCAATCATTAAAATAGAAAGACGTAATGTTTTCGCTCTTCCTTTTGTATCACCCATATAACCAAATATTAGCGCACCAATAGGTCTGCATAAAAATCCTACGGCAAAAATACTCACCGTAGTAATTAAAGCAATTTGAGGATCTTTTGATGGAAAAAATAATTCACTGAATAGAGTTGAGAATAAAGCAAATAAACCAAAATCATACCATTCGAGTATATTGCCTATACTGCTGCTAACAATAGAGGAGGTATATTTCATAACCGAGGTATAAAATAATTAACTAAGTATTTTTCCATTTAATCCCACATCCTATGCTTGGTTTTTGATCCTCATTAATGGGTTGATTAGCAAGAAGTTGATCTAAGGCGTAGCTTAAGTCTTTTCCTGTCACCTCTTTTTGATTTCTAGGAGTGGAATCATCGAAACGCCCGCGGTATACACATAGCAAATTTTTATCAAAAATATAAAATTCAGGCGTGCATGCAGCGTAATAAGCTTTAGCTATCTCTTGCGTTTCATCATAAAGATAAGGAAAGGGATAATGATTAGCTTCAGCTTCAATTTTCATCGCCTCAGGACCGTCTTCAGGATAAGTGTTAACATCATTTGAGCTGATGGCGATAAAATGTATTCCTTTTGCACTGTAATATTGTGCTAATTGAACCAATTTTGGCTGAATATATTTTACATAGGGGCAGTGATTACATAAAAACATAATCACAGTAGCAGTCGGTGATGCTAATTCTTCTAAGCTCACCCATTGTTGAGTGACCGTATTTAGCAAAAGAAAAGAGGGCGCTTTAGTTCCTAAGGGAATCATAGAAGATTGTTCAGCCATTAAATCCAAAACCTATTCTTTGTTTTATTTGCTAAATACGGTATCCTTATTGCACCTCCTATTCAAGAAAAATTGCAGCGCTGATAGAGATTTTTTATTACTTGCGGTGATAGCAAATAAATCCGATCAAGTTTAGCGTGAGGGTATTTAGGAGAATAAACAATAAGTTTAAGGAGATTGTTAAATGAAACGTTTTGCTATGCGGCGTCTGATTACAGTGTTAGCTATGTCAGGCGCTGTTGCTACTTCATCTGCTTTTGCTTCCGCCTTCCAATTATGGGAACAAGATGCAGCTAGCTTAGGAAATTATCATGCAGGTTATGCAGCCACTGCTAACAATGCAGCGACCGCTTGGTATAACCCCGCTGGTATCACTCGCATATCTAATCAACAAATCGTTTTTGGTGCTGATCCTGTTTTATCTGATTTTAAATATCAAGGTTCAGTCACTGTTACTAATAGGTTACCCGCAGCATTACCACCCACTGTCATTAGAACGAGAACATTTAATTCTGTTACTGCACAAGGCGGTGTGTTAAGTGTTATTCCTTTCCTACATTACGTTGCGCCATTAAATGAGCGTTTAGGATTTGGTTTTAGCGTTGATGTACCATTTGGTTTAAAAACAGATTACGGTCGTAGTACACCTTTACAATATACTTCTACCTTAACTTCTATAACTGTAGTAGATATTAGCCCTTCATTAGGCTTTAAAGTGACTGATAAAGCTTCTATTGGTGCAGGTTTTGATATTCAACGCGCAAGCGCCGAATTTGATTTTGTTGGATTATCCACCCCAACTCTAGCAACAGCTACGAGTACTAGCAAAGCAAGTGATACAGGATATGGTTATCATTTAGGTGCTTTATATGAATTTACACCTGAAACACGCGCAGGTATCAGTTATCACTCTCAAGTTGTTCATCACTTAAGCGGAAACAGTACATTTGAAGGCAGCATTGTCTCTGCACTAAGCGGTGGTACCGCAACGAAATGGCATGCGACAGGTTCTCGCGCTAATATTACTTTGCCTCCTTATACCGCATTGAGTGGTTTTCATAAACATAATCAATGGGGTTTCATGGGTAGTATTGTTTATACTCAATGGTCCACATTTAAAACGCTAACACTGACTAACGTAGCTGCGACTGTTCCAATTGCTACTTCACCATTTTCAGCGCTAAGCCGTACTGTAGAGATTAACCTGGAAGAAAATTATCGCAACACATGGAATGTATCTTTAGGTACTGAATATTATGCTACCAATGACATTATTTTACGCGGTGGTTTAGGTTATGATCAAACACCTGTAAAAAATGCTTATCGCAACACTCAACTACCTGATAATAACCGTTATGTCATTGCTTTAGGCGGCCATTATCAAGCAAGTAAAACGTTAGGCTTAGATGTAGGTTGGAATCATTTATTCATGGGTCAAGCACGAGTTGCTCCTCCACCAGCTCAATCAAATGGTGCGCAAGTTGTTCAAACCAGCGGCCATGTAAACGGCGGTGCGGATGTATTTGGTGCACAAGTGATTTGGGATATTGTGTAACGATTAAGCTCATCAAATACCGCGGATTTTCCGCGGTATTTTTTTGCTAAATTTAGAAAAACTTACTTAGCCATTGTTTGAAGATATTTTTGCTAGGTGATTCAATCGTAATATGTGAACCTGAACCCACAAAGACGTAATTGTCTTTATCTAAATTTTCAATTCCTACTACGCCGTCATTGGCATTAATCGTTACTACTGCGATTTTATCGCCGCCACAATTTTGCGTTTTAAAAATGTAAGCTTCACAATTTTTACTGCCGCAAAAAGTCTTAATGACAGAGCCTGGCACAGAGAAATTTTCTTGATGCGGCTGCATAATTCCGCGCTCACCTAATGTGGCAGAGCAAGTACGAAATAAGGTGTTAATGTAACCTGTACCGTAAGAATCGGTATGATTACTAATGGTGATATCTGCAGCATTGGCAAGTAGGGGTGCGCTAAGTAACATAGCGCATAATAATTTTCTAATCTTCATTATGATAACTCCATATAATTAAACAAAATCCATAACAAATTTATATATAAAATCTGTTATGGGCGAGGATAAATAAGAATGTAGGAGTAAGCAAGAAAATCATCATGCAATGATTAGGTAGCAAATAACCCTATTTTCATTAGAATGATGCCTATAGTTAAAAGGGAATAGCATGCAAAGACAATATTTTTCTCCACCTAAAAAAAGAATTCAAACGATTGTTAGCTTAGCTATTGATCAAAATATTGCTGAATTAAACAAGTTTTTTAGAGAAAATGGAAGTTGCGTTGATGAATGTAATGAAGATGAAAATGCAGTGCTTTTACTTGCTAGAGAAAATAAGTATGACGCTGTCATGTTTTTAATTACTCACTACAGAGCGAATAAAAAATCAGCTATTAGAGGTGCAATTCAAGGTAAACATTTTGATTTAATGGAGAAATTATTTTTATTAAATGCTTATACGATACACGCGGCTGCGTATGAAGCTGCGCGTGGCAATAATGAAGAGCTTACTTCTTATTTATTAGGTAAAGGTGCTGATAAAAATAAAGTATTATACGGGGCTGCGGCAGGAAACAATAAACAATTAATAGATAAACTAATGCAAGAGAAAATAAATGTAGAATTCCTTATTAGAGGTCTAATTGCAGCTGGTAATAAGGTTTGGGTTAAACAATTACTTGATGAGCACCCTGAATTAAAACACATCGGTATTTTTGAAGCAGCTATCGCTAAAAATTCTCAATTAACTTATGAGTTAATAAGCCTGGGCGCAGATGAAGAAAAAGCAGCTTGGGGTGCTGGCTTCAGTCATTGGATTACATATATTCAGGTATTAGATTTAAAAGGTAAAATTCTAAATATGACACTAGGAGGTGCTGCAGCAGGCGGCCACAGTAGATTAGTTCATTATTTATTGTCCTTTCATGGGAGTAATATTGATCATGCTATAAAGTTCGCAGCTGAATTTGGCCACTTTCATTTAACGTATAATCTATTAGGAAGTAAACCCACAAGCTCCGCTTTGGAGGCAGCTTTATTTGGGGCAATGAAGGGTGAGCAAATAGAAATAATAAATTCTTTAACACCCTTTTGTAATTTAAATGGTATAGATAAATATATTTATTGCGATTATTCTGCTAATTATAAACCTGACTATGATAATACATTGCATTTCATAGCTCTATTACATGAACCAAATTTAAGAGAAAAAATAGCTAAGGCGGCTCACGCACGTAATCCCGATTTGCCATTGAATAAATTAATTATTAGTGCAAAAAAAATTAATCACTTAATTTGCAAAGGCTACAATTATCCACAAGCAAAAGCGTTGAAAAATATAGGCGCTAATATTTGGGGATTTTATGCTACTCATATAGTAAATAAAAAGGATATGAATGATGAATGCATAAATAATGATTTCCCCAAACTACCGATAGAAATTTACTTGTATATTTGTTCTTATGTGTTTGGGTTGAAAGATCAAGAAACCTATGAATTACATAATAAGTTAAATTGGCGTCTGCATAATCAAGTTGTAACTAACTATTCACATGGGCTAATCAATAATATTTACGCTTTTTTTAGTTTAGAAAAAGAAGCAAAGTTAGCTGAATATAAAAATAATTTTAAAGAGTTAGCGACTAAAAGATTAAAAAAGCGATTACTGATGTCCGCTGGTGATGCAGAACAAACATTACCCTTGCAAATGCGTAGGGATAATTAATTTTTCACCTTCAGCTAACGAATTATTATCTACTAAATTCACAATTCTAATGGCAGCGGGAGAGGCTTTAAATTTTTGCGCTATTTTTTCAATGGTGTCGCCTTTCCTTACCATATAAATAGTATCACCTGGTTGTAGCTTATTGGTTGGTTTGCTAGTGCTCGCAGTTTCGTTACGGAAGTGGGTAGGAATAATTAATTGTTTCCCTACAGGTAATTTTTTTCCGCCGACTAATCCATTTGCAGCTTGCAAATATTCAGGCTTAATATGGAAGCGGTAAGCAATTGTTTTTATAGTATCTGTTGCTCTAACCATATAAACAGTATCCCCAGGTTGCAATACGTATTTACCCGCAACTGCTATTGAAGCTGTTGCTACTATTTTTTTTCGCTTAGTTACCGCTGCTTCTTTTTCCGTATCTGCTGCTGCAAACATTACCTCATCATCTGCTTTTTGAGGAATCAAGATTTCAGATCCTCTACGTAAATTCGCTTTCGCATTTAAATGATTTAATTTTCTAATAGCATTCGGCGTAGTATTAAATTTTTTGGCAATAGAAACGATAGTGTCACCCGATTTAATTTGATAATGCGACCAATTAATAGGCCGATTGTTTAATGGTGAGCGTGCTAAATTTTCCGTAAATTGCTCCACATTTTCAATAGGTAATACTAATTTATGTGAAGGTCCTTTAGTAGAAGCTGCTTTAAAACCTGAATTTAACTGCTGCATTTGTTTAAGGCTAATTCCAGCTAAACCAGCAGCATATTTGATATTGATTTGTGCACCTACATCAATTTGAGCGAGGTAGGGTGCATTGCGAACAGGTGGAAAATATATTGGGTATTGATCAGGATGGGTAATAATGACAGCTAGCGCTAGTAAGCTAGGAACGTAGTCACGTGTTTCTTGCGCGACTGGCAAAGACCAAAAATCTGTATCTCTACCATCACGAATATTGCGTTTCATCGCAGCTAAAACATTACCTTCACCTGTGTTATAAGCAGCAATAGCAAGCAGCCAATTTCCTTCAAAAAAGGTTTGTAAGTAAGCAAGATAATTTAAGGCGGCTCGTGTTGAGGCAATGACATCACGTCTACCGTCGTACCACATATCTCGTTTTACACCTAACCCAGTTGCAGTACCTGGCATTAATTGCCAAATTCCTGCGGCACCTACATGGGAAAGAGAAAACGGGTTATAACCACTCTCAACAATGGGGAGTAATACTAATTCTGCAGGTAAATGTCTTTTCCTAACTTGTTGCAAAATGTAATAGAGATAGGGCGCAGCGCGAGTGGCTGAGCGTAATAAATAATCTTGGTTATTCATAAACCATTCAATTTTTTCTTGGACTGCCGGAATATTTTCATAATGAGGTAAGGTAAATTCTTCGCGCAATACATCCCAAAGATTATCTGCATTGCGATAACGCGTAATATCATCTGCTAATTTGCGTTTATGCTCTGGTGAAAGATGCATATTCTTTTGATAAGTTTGTATCCCTTCAAGACTAGGAGCGGCTAAACAATTGACACTAGCTAAAAAGCTAATAAGAAAAGAAAAAATACGAACATAGACTTTACCCACTCAATCATCCTCATACGAAAACGGCATGCGTCCTATTTATCAACAATAAATTTAGGTATGCTATAGTAACAAAATTACTCCGGAGATGGAAAAGCTTTGGCACATGGCTATCATACTCTACAGCATTGGAACCAATGGCTCACGCATCAATTTCTAGGTGACAGCCTATTAACCGCAGAGGCTAATCAGTTATCGTCCATGCTTGCTAACCATTACGGCAAACAAGCCGTATTGATAGGTGTTCCTCATCAAGCACAATTACTGAAAGCGACCTCTATTCCTTGCCAATCTGTGTTATCGCCACTTTCTCCTAGAGAAAAAATATCCCACTATATTGAGGGAGATTTTTATGAATTACCTATACAACCTGGCAGCGTTGATTTAGTTTTAATTCCCCATACCTTGGAATTTGTAGATAATCCACGGCAATTATTAGCAGAAGCTTGCCGAATAGTGAAGCCAGAAGGCTTGATGATGATTTGCGGATTTAATCCTTACAGTGTCTGGGGTGTAAAAAAAATTATCACTAAGCGCAAAAAAATTCCATGGTCAGGAAATTTTATTCAGCCGCGTGATATAAAAAATTGGCTGCGTTTAGCTGACTTTATCGTAGAAAAACAAACTTCTGTTCTCTTTACTCCGCCTGTTAACTATCCTCCTCTCTATAAACGTTTACATGTATTGGAGCAAATTGGTAATCGTTGCTTTTCATTATTTGGCGGCGTATACATGATCTTGGCGAGAGCTAAAGTCGTTCCACTCACACCCATTCGGTTAAAGTGGAAACAACAATTAAGCGGTATTAAAATATCAACCACCATTTCAGGACATATTGCGCGTAGATCCCAATGAAACATGTCATTATTTTTACAGACGGTGCCTGCAGAGGCAATCCAGGCCCAGGCGGGTGGGGCGTATTACTCCGTTACGGCAAACGTGAAAAAATGTTATCAGGCGCAGAATCCAATACGACTAATAACCGTATGGAAATGACGGCAGCCATTCAAGCGCTAGCCGCTGTCAGCGAAGCTTGTAAAATTGAATTGTATACCGATTCTAAATACCTTCAGCAAGGTATCAGTGAATGGATTATCAATTGGAAAAAAAATAATTGGAAAACGGCTAATAAAAAACCGGTTAAAAATGCTGATCTATGGCAAGCACTAGAAGAACAAGCTAGTAAGCATCAAGTGACTTGGCATTGGGTGAAAGGTCACAATGGCCATATGGAAAATGAATTAGTGGATAAAATTGCTAATCAAGCTATTGATGAATTATTAGAGAGCCAATCACTTCATCCTAAAGAGAAAGAATAAGGATAACTATGTCACGTCAAATCATACTCGATACTGAAACCACCGGTTTACGTGTAGAAGATGGTCATCGCATTATCGAAGTTGGTTGTATTGAATTAATTAATAGAAAATTCACTAATAGACATTTTCATTACTATATTAATCCTGAGAGGGAAATCGATCCTGGTGCACAAGCAGTCCACGGTATTAGTAGTGAATTTCTAAAAGATAAACCCCTTTTTAGTGCTATTGCTAAGGATTTTATAGAATTTGTTAAAGATGCCGAATTAATTATTCATAACGCCACTTTCGACGTAGGTTTTTTAAATTATGAATTATCTTTAACGCGAATGGGCTTTAAAATGCTCTCGCATTATTGTCGTATCACAGACACGTTAGCAGAAGCCAGAAGATTACACCCAGGACAACGCAATAGCTTAGATGCCTTGTGCAAACGATATAGTGTCGATAATTCTAGACGTGATTTACACGGCGCTTTATTAGATGCTAACTTGTTAGCGCAAGTTTATTTAACCATGACAGGCGGTCAAGCAAGCTTTTTAGACTCATTAAATACTTCAACAAGCAGTGAAATGAATCTACAAGCTGAAGCAGAAGCGCGTTTGAATGTTCAAAATTTAGCAATCATCAAAGCAACCATGGAAGAGATTAACGAGCATGAAAAATACTTGCAATTATTACAAAAACAAGGAAAATGCGTCTGGCTTAAAACTGAAGAGCTAGCGTGAACCATAGAAGATTTTTCTAATGTTATCTAGACGTTAGAAAAAAATAGCGTTACTATTCAATGCTTGCGATTTGATCAAATGACAAATTGCACAAAATCTGGGAGAGATGGCTGAGCGGTCGAAAGCGGCGGTCTTGAAAACCGTTGAGTCCTCACGGGCTCCGGGGGTTCGAATCCCTCTCTCTCCGCCAGAAGCTAAGCTATGGGGGCGTCTTGATAAAAGTTCTGTTAGTTGATGATCATGAATTAGTCCGTATGGGGATTAAACGTCTTCTCCAAGACGTACAAGGCATTAAAGTGATCAGTGAAGCAGGCACTGGCGAAGAAGCAGTGTTATTAGCCAAAGAATTAGTACCTGATGTGGTTGTAATGGATGTGCATATGCCTGGCATAGGCGGTCTTGAAGCAACGCGCAAAATGACTCGTCATAATCCTGATATCAAAATTCTAGCTCTCACTATTTACGAAGATGAACCTTATCCTTCCCGATTATTACAAGCCGGTGCTTCTGGTTATATAACAAAAGGTTGCGACCCTGAAGAAATGATAAGAGCGATTCGCACTATTCACTCAGGCCAACGCTATATTAGTCCTGGTATTGCGCAGCAAATTGCAATTAAACGCTTTACTAAAGGAGATGATTCCCCTTTAGATTTATTATCTGAGCGCGAATTGCAAATTATGTTAATGATTACTCAAGGCCAAAAAGTCCAAGATATTTCAAAAAAACTTTGCCTCAGCCCTAAAACCGTCAATAGTTACCGCTATCGTATCTTTGACAAATTAGGCATACATAGTGACGTTGAATTAACTCTAATGGCTATGCGTTTAGGCATGATAGAAGGTGCAAAAGCGGAAACTGACTGATAAATCCCTAAAAATTATGCCTATTTAAATTAGGCTAATATTATTTTTCTCTCGAATTTGCTATCATTTCTCTCTCCAATCACTAATTTCGCATTTTATCATGCAAGATATTAAACGCTTTTTAGCCAATTTAACCAATCATCCTGGTGTCTATCAAATGCTGGATGAAAAAGGTGAAGTATTATACGTAGGCAAAGCTAAAAATTTAAAAAAACGAGTCTCTAGTTATTTTAGTAATCGCAGTCAAGATCAAAAAACTTTGTCTATGATTGCTCATGTTAAAAATATAGATATTACGATTACACATAACGAAGGCGAAGCGGTTTTACTTGAATGTAATCTCATAAAGAAGCATAGACCTCGCTATAATGTTTTACTACGCGATGATAAAAGTTATCCTTACATTCTAATTACAAATTTGCATTCTTACCCACGCATAGATATTTACCGTGGGCCTAGAAAGAAAAACGGTCTTTATTTTGGTCCTTATCCTAGCGCACATTCTGTTAGAGAAACGATTAGCTTATTACAAAAAATATTTCGCATACGGACCTGCCGCGATAGTTATTTTGAAGCAAGAACCAGACCTTGCCTGCTTTATCAAATTGATCGTTGCACAGGACCTTGTGTGGGATTAATTAATAAAGAAGCTTATGCTCATCAAGTTAATTTGGCGATTTTATTTTTAGAAGGTAAAAGTTACGAATTAATAGAAGCAATGCAAACTAAAATGGAGCAAGCATCGTTCGCATTGGATTTTGAATTAGCTGCAAGTTTCCGTGATCAAATTAGCCGCTTGCGTCAAATACAAGATAAGCAATATGTGAATGTAGGCGGGGAGGGGAATGCAGATATCATTGGCTATGCCATAAAAGCTGGCGTTATTTGCTTGCAATTACTTTCTATACGCGGTGGCGAAGTATTAGGGAGTCGCGCTTATTTTCCTACTGTTCCACTTCATTCTAGTGAAGAAGAAATCTTATCTGCTTTTATAACACAACATTATCTTAATCATCCGTCTCATATTGAAGCAATTCCAAGACAAGTTATTTTAAATACATTACCCATTGATAGTAATTTAATCGAACAAGGCTTAACACAACAATCAGGCCATAAAGTAGAAATTATCAAACCCGTGCGCGGTGAAAAAAGAAAATGGTTATTGATGGCAACAACGAGTGCTCAAGAATCATTAGTTGCGCAATTAGTGAGTAAAACAAATGTCGCAGAACGCGCTAAGGCCTTGCAGGAATTATTATCCCTACCTCATTTACCTAAACGCATAGAATGTTTTGATATTAGTCACACTATGGGTGAAGCTACCGTTGCTTCCTGTGTTGTCTTTGATCATGCTGGCCCTATTAAAAGTGATTACAGACGCTTTAATATTACGGCTGTGACAGCGGGTGATGATGTTGCTGCTATGCGCCAAGTTTTAGAACGTAGGTTCAAACGTTTGCAAAAAGAAGGTAAATTTCCTGATTTAGTTTTAATAGACGGTGGTCCAACCCAATTAGCTGCTGCGCAAAGTGTGTTAAATGCACTCAATATTCATCAGGTTTTACTAGTCGGTGTTTCCAAAGGCCCAGATAGAAAAGCTGGATTTGAGAGTTTACATATTGCTAATCAACCGCCTATTCATTTACCTAGTGATTCACTCGCGCTGCATTTTATCCAACAAATTCGCGATGAAGCTCATCGATTTGCTATTACAGGGCATAGACAAAGACGTGATAAAACGCGCAGACAATCTACATTAGAAATGATTCCAGGTATTGGTGCAAAAAGAAGACGTGATTTATTACGTTATTTTGGTGGTATTCAAGGTGTTGCTCATGCTAGTCTTGATGAATTAAGTAAAGTTCCTGGTATTAGCCGTTCCTTAGCGGAGCGAATTTTTGCAGCACTCCATGACGCGACCGTATGAGCATATGTTTAACCTGCCTAACGTACTAACCTTAGTGCGGATTTCGGTTATTCCATTATTAACCATTATTTTTTATCTCCCCTTTAAATGGGCACATCTTGCTGCAGCATGTCTTTTTGCTTTAGCTTCAGTAACAGATTGGTTAGATGGTTATCTTGCTAGATATTTAAAGCAGTCAACTAAGTTAGGTGCTTTTTTGGATCCTGTTGCAGATAAGTTAATGGTATCAGTTGCATTAGTCTTAATTGTTGCAGAACCCACTTTTCAATATGTCAGTACCAATGCAAAAATGGTTTCCGTCCCTAGCTTTGTTTTGACCATTCCTGCTGCCATCATCGTCGCTCGTGAATTAATTGTCTCTGCATTAAGAGAATGGATGGCAGAAATTGGAAAGAGAGCGAGTGTCGCTGTTTCTAATTTAGGAAAAATTAAAACCACCGTGCAAATGGTTGCGTTGGTTGTTTTACTTTATTGCGATAATGAAACCAGCGGCATTCTTGTCATCAGTGGTTATATCTTGCTTTATGCTGCTGCTGTTTTAACCATTTGGTCTATGCTTATTTACTTAAAAGCGGCGTGGTCGCAATTAATCTCAGAATAAATAAAAATTTATAAAAAAACTTTCATAAATCGCTTGACTTACAGAGCTTCCGATATAGAATTACACCCCATTGAAGACGCTCATTCAGCAACAAAAAAATGAGTCTCTTGAAAGAGTTGCGGGAATAGCTCAGTTGGTAGAGCACAACCTTGCCAAGGTTGGGGTCGCGAGTTCGAGTCTCGTTTCCCGCTCCAGTTTTGCAACCTCAGATGATCTGAGGTTTTTTGTTTAAAGGTTTTATACAGCTGAATGGCTGGGTGGCAGAGTGGTTATGCAGCGGCCTGCAAAGCCGTGGACGCCGGTTCGATTCCGACCCCAGCCTGAGAGTGTAAAAGAAAGTTCCCCAATAAGCATTGATGCCCGGGTGGCGGAACTGGTAGACGCAAGGGACTTAAAATCCCTCGGGATCTGATCCCGTGCCGGTTCGATTCCGGCCCCGGGCAAGAATTAGTAGGCGGGAGCCTAGCCTCCCGTTTATAATCTAAGTTGGATTCACAACATTAACTCAATTCTGCTCATGTAGGCATCTATGACATTTGTAGTCACAGAGAAGTGTATACGGTGTAAATACACCGATTGCGTGGAAGTATGTCCTGTCGATTGTTTTTATGAAGGCCCCAATTTTTTAGTTATCAATCCCGATGAATGCATAGATTGCGCTCTCTGCGAACCTGAGTGCCCGGTTAATGCTATTTATTCTGAAGATGATCTACCTGAGAAATACCAACCTTTCTTACAATTAAACCAAGAACTTTCCGAACAATGGCCTAACATTAACCGCCGTAAAGATGCACCAGCCGATGCGGATGAATGGAAAGAAACTGAAGGTAAATTACAATATTTAGATAAGGAATGGCCAAAGTAGCCGGATGAGAGCACAATTGTCATCCTGAGCGCAGCGAAGGATCTGTTTCCAATTCAAGCAATAGAAAATTAAGCAGATCCTTCGCTGCGCTCAGGATGACAATGATGCTCCCATCGCGGCTATCTATATGTTAAAGTCTAAATTATGAAACTACTTGCCTTTGATACTTCATCCTCTGCTTATTCTCTCGCATTATTAAACGATAATGAAGTTAAAGTAATACATGAAGTTGCTCCCATGCAGCAATCACGTTTATTACTTCCTGCAATAGAAAAACTCTTGCAAGAGTCTTCGCTCAGCCTCAATCAATTGGATGCCATCGCTTTCGGTTGTGGTCCCGGTAGCTTTACGGGAATTAGAATTGCAGCGAGCACTGCTCAAGCGCTAGGCTATGCTGCAAATATACCGATTATTTCACTTTCATCTCTAGCAATCTTAGCTCAAACAGCTTTTATGCAAAAAAATGTTACCCATTCTTTGGTCGCATTAGATGCACGCATGGATCAAATCTATTGGGCTGAATATGTAATTAATCCTCAAGGCTTAGCAAGCCTCATCCATCATGAGCAAATTTGCAATCCTCAAAACATTAGTTCCCCATCTAATAATCCAGATTGGAGTGGAATAGGAGAGGGATGGCAACGTTATCAAGACCAACTTATTTCCGTCTTAGGAAGTCATCCTCAATCAATTTATTCCGACCTAATTCCCCACGCTAACGCTATGATTCCGCTTGCAAGAGCAAAGTTTGAACAAAAAGAGTGGGTAACCCCTGAAAATGCAGTACCTATTTATCTTAAATAACCATATCTGCATTGAGATTTAGGTAGCATAAGCGCTAAAATTCACGGAAATGGATAATAATTACAGTCGATAGAAGACGCAGGATAGGCTTTGCCCCATCTTGCGTCTTCTGTTATCTGATAAACTCAAAACGGGAGACTTTATGGCCGGCGTTAATAATGGTGAATGCCAGAATATAATCGAAAAGATTCGATCGTATATTAAGACTCATCATTCTGATAAAAATGAAGCAAACTTACTAGAGGCATTCGCACAACGCTATTTCTCTTCTTGCTCAGTAGAAGATTTAAAGCAGCGCAGCATTGAGGATTTATACGGCATATTGTTATCACATTGGCAGTTTATTAAAGAACGCGCTCCCGGTGAAACAAAAATAAAAATCTTCAATCCTGATCCTGTGAAAGATCATTTTCAATCTACCCATACCATTATTGAAGTTTCTCATGATGACATTCCGTTTTTAGTTGATTCGATACGCATGGTGCTTAATCACTATGGCTATCAAATCCACTTTATTATTCATTTCGGCGGCTTGAAAGTTAAACGTGATAATAGACATCTTATTACCGATTTGCTTACCCTCGGCACTACCATGGATAAAGAAGCTTATTCTGAAGCACCTATCTATATAGAAATTGATAGATTGTCTAATGAAAAAGCAATGGCCGATTTAGAAGCTGACATTGTTCGCGTATTAGGTGATGTGCGAATGGCAGTAGCAGATTGGCGTAAAATGGTTTCAAGAGTAGAAGATTGTTTAAACGAATTAGAAAATAACCCACCCCATTTAGATGCAGCAGAATTAGCAGAATCTAGAGATTTTTTACGTTGGTTAATTAGTAATAACTTCACTTTCTTAGGCTCTCGTGATTACAAATTAATTGGTAATGGTACTAGCCGTGCATTACAAATTGTGCCTGGCTCTGGTTTAGGTGTATTACGCGATGAAACAAGCAGTACGACTTCCAAGAGTTATGCGCAATTACCGCCGCAAGCAAGAAAAATGGCGCTTTCAAAAGACATTTTAATTATCGCAAAAACAAATACGACTTCTACTGTACATAGAGAAGCTTACACAGATTACATAGGTGTAAAACTTTTTAATGAGCAAGGAGAGTTAATTGGTGAGAGACGCTTTATAGGTCTTTATACTTCTACTGCTTATAATTCCAGCCCAAGACAAATTCCATTTTTACGTCACAAAGTCGATAAAATTTTACAAGATTTGGGTTTTCCACCTGATAGTCATGATGGCAAAGAAGCGGTACATATTTTAGAAACATTACCGCGCGACGATCTTTTCCAAGCAAATCACGAAGAATTACGAGAAATTACACGTAACATTTTGCAATTAAAAGAACGCAAACGCGTGCGCTTATTGGTAAGACGCGACGCATTCTATCGCTATTTCTCTTGCTTGGTATATGTCCCACGCGAAATTTTTACTACTAACTTAGCGCGAGCTATGCAAGAAGTTTTAATGCAAGCTTTCAATGGTATAGAGTGCACCTTTACTACTTATTTCTCAGATTCCGTGCTTGCAAGAATTCACTTTTTAGTTAGGGTTAATCCTAAAGCACCTGTTGAATATAATGTTGAAGAAATAGAAAAACGTTTAATTGTCATCGCACGTAGTTGGGCTGATGATTTAAAAGATTTACTCATAACAAGGCATGGTGAAGCTGAAGGAATACGTTATTTTAGCCAATATAATAATGCTTTCCCTACTAGTTATGCTGAATATTATCAAGCGCGCGAAGCATTAGATGATATTCAGAAAATAGAATCTTTATCAGTCGATAATCCACTTGCTATGTCGTTTGCAAAATTAAACGGCAGCAACATGTTAAGTTTAAAATTATTTCATGCAGAACAAACTATCGTTTTATCTGATGTATTACCAATTTTAGAAAATATGGGTTTACGCATCATTGGTGAGCGTCCTTACGAAGTAAAATTTAAAGATGGTAGACGTGTTTGGATTAATGACTTTGATATGGTGCATGCAGGTGGTAAAGAAATTAATGTTGCCGATATCAAAGAAACATTCCAAGAAGCCTTTACCAAAATTTGGTTTGGTGAAGCAGAAAATGATGGATTTAATCGTTTAGTATTAGAAGCAAATTTAACATGGCAAGAAACTGCTATGTTACGTGCTTATACTAAATACTTAAGACAAACCGGTTTTACATTCAGCCAAAATTACATAGAAGCAGCGCTTATCAATAATGCAGAAATTGCAAAAGCATTAGTGCAATTATTTGTCTTGCGTTTCGATCCTTCTTATCATGCAAACGGCGGTGTTAATCCAAAAGAATTGTTAGCTTATATTGAACAAGCATTAGATTCCGTAGCAAGCTTAGATGAAGATAGGATCATTCGTCGTCTATTGGAAGTCATGCAAGCTACCTTACGTACTAACTATTTCCAAACAGCCGCAGATGGCAAAGCAAAACCGTATATCTCATTAAAATTTGATCCGCTTTCTATTTCAGACTTACCTCTACCACGACCTAAGTTTGAAATTTTTGTTTATTCACCTCGCGTAGAAGGTATTCACTTACGCGCTGGTAAAGTTGCGCGCGGTGGCTTACGTTGGTCAGATAGGCGTGAAGATTTCCGCACAGAAGTATTGGGCTTAATGAAAGCACAGCAAGTAAAAAATACCGTTATTGTTCCTGAAGGTGCAAAAGGTGGTTTTGTTGTTAAGAAAGCACAAACACCTGAAATGACACGTGATGAATATATGCAAGAAGGTATTAATTGCTATTCTATTTTCATCAGCGGTTTACTAGATATCACAGATAATATTGTAGACGGTGTCATTACACCACCTGCCAATGTCGTACGCTATGATGAAGATGATCCTTATTTAGTTGTTGCTGCCGATAAAGGCACAGCAACTTTCTCAGATATTGCAAATGGTATCGCGCAAAAATACGGCTTTTGGTTAGACGATGCGTTTGCATCAGGTGGTTCTGCTGGTTACGATCATAAGAAAATGGGTATCACCTCTCGCGGTGTATGGGTTTCTGTTAAACGTCATTTCCGAGAATTAGGTATCAATCCAGAAGAACATGATTTTACCGCAGTCGGTATAGGCGATATGGCAGGGGATGTATTTGGTAATGGTATGTTGTTATCTAAACATACCAAGTTAATCGGTGCATTTAACCACATGCATATTTTTTTAGATCCAGAACCAGACCCAGCAATAAGCTATGAAGAAAGAAAGCGCTTATTCAATTTACCTCGCTCAAGCTGGATGGATTACAACCCGGAATTAATTTCAAAAGGCGGTGGTGTATTTAATCGCACCGCTAAAGTTATTAAGTTAACACCTGAAATTAAACATGTATTAAATACGAAAAAAGATACCATGTTCCCTAATGAATTAATTAAGGCTATGTTGAAAGCGCCTGTCGATTTAATTTGGAATGGTGGTATTGGTACCTTTGTTAAATCAACACAAGAAACGCATGCTGATGCAGGCGATAGAACCAATGATGGAATTCGTATCGACGCAACAGAATTAAATGCTCGCGTGATAGCAGAAGGTGGTAACTTGGGTATGACTCAGTTAGCACGTATCGAATACTCACTTCAAGGTGGGATAGTCAATACTGACTTCATTGATAACTCAGCAGGTGTAGATTGTTCAGACCATGAAGTTAACATTAAAGTGCTTCTTAATCGCTTAATTGCAAATGGCGAAATGACACGCGAAGATCGCAATGTGTTACTTGAAAAAATGACAGATGAAGTGGCTGGCTTAGTATTGTTAGATAATTATGATCAAACACAAATGCTAAGTTTAGAAACATCCGTTGCGCAACAAACCATGGATTTATTTAGACACTATATGAATGACTTAGAAAAGTCAGGTCGTTTAGATAGGAAACTAGAATACCTCCCTGACGATAAAACATTGCTGGAACGTAAAGCGAATAATAAACCGCTAACACGTCCTGAAATTGCCATGTTATTAGCGTATTGCAAAATGTATTTAAAACAAGACATTTTAGCAACCGATGTTCCAGAAGATCCTTACTTTGTTAAATACTTATTAACTGAATTCCCCAAACCCTTACGTGAAAACTTTTTACCGCAAATGAAGGAACACAGTTTGCGTAGAGAAATCATTTCAACTCAGTTATGTAAAAGTATCACCGATCGTATGGGTATTAACTTTGTTGAGCGTTTACAGCGTGAAACAGGTGCATCGATTTCATTTATCATCCGCGCCTTTGCTGTCACTGAAAATATTTATCACATGGATGAAATGTGGCACCAAATTATGTTGTTAGATAATAAAGTGACGCCTGAAGTGCAATATAAAATGATGTTGCAAATTTATTATCTTATCAGGCGTGCAACCCGTTGGTTTTTACGTAATCGCAAGCCTACGCTAGATATACAAGAAACAATTAATGACTTTGCTAAACCTATTGCGGAAATTATTGATCATTTACCACAATTATTAGATGAAATTGAAAAGAATGCGGTAGATTCAAATATTGAATATTTCATAGAGCAAGGTGTTACACCTGAATTAGCTAAGAGTGTTGCTTCTTGCCATGCTTTATTTACTTCGCTTGATATCGTTGAATCAGCTAAGAAATATGAATTGCCACTAATGGATATGGCTAAAGCCTACTTCTTACTGGGAGAAAGGTTGGAATTAAATTGGGTCAGGGACTTAATGAATAGTTACGTCGTTGAAAATCAATGGGATGAATTAGCAAGAGCTGGCTTTAGAGACGACTTAGATCGCGTACAACGTAAACTAAGCGCACGCGTACTGAATATGAAAGCGAAAGAAGCTAAAGGTAAGAGTATAGAAGGACGTATTGATGTATGGATTAGCCGCTATCAATTCCTCATCGAACGCTGGCAGAAATTACTTTCTGATATCAAAGCTAGCGATGCCGTTGGTTTCGTGACATATTCAGTTGTATTGCGTGAATTATTCGACTTTGTACAGGCAGCATAAGGGTAGAGTAATGAATGAAAGGATTTCAGATAAATTGGATTACCCTTCGAAATACGTAGAGATAGATGGTGCAAAAATGCATTATCTTGACACAGGGGAAGGGGATCCTATTGTATTTTTACATGGTGTTCCTACTTCATGTTATTTATGGCGCAATGTGATACCGCATCTTGCTAAATTAGGTCGTTGCATAGCGCCCGACCTAATTGGATTTGGTTGGTCAGATAAACCTGACATTAATTATTCACTGCAAGATCATATTCACTACATTACTCAATTTATCCATGCATTAAACTTGAAAAAAGTAACATTGGTTATGCACGGCTGGGGTGGAGTAATAGGGTTAAGCTATGCTATGGCGCATGAAAAAAATTGTAAAGCACTTGCCTTTTACGAAATTTTTTTACGCCAAGAGCATGGCACTGATCTTTCTTTACCGTTCCAAGAGCAATTAATTTCTATGCGCCAACTAGATAAGAAAACCAATTTGAAATGTAAAGAGCTTATCAATAAAATCTTAAATCAACATGCTATGCGCACGCTGACTGAAGCAGAAATAGAAAATTATTGTCATTCCTTTGATAAAGAAGAAAGCAATAAACCTATCTTAAAATACCTAGAAGAACTACCTAATGGTAATGAAAATAGTACAACTGACAAAATTATTTACGATTACTCGATAAAACTCATGCACTCTCAATTACCCAAACTAATGCTTTATTCTGTGCCTGGTTTTATTACAACAATGTCTAGCATCATGTGGGCAAAAGATAATTTGCCTAATTTAGAAGTAGTCGATATCGGAGAAGAATTTCACCTTGCGCAGGAAAGTTGTCCTGATTTAATTGGTGAAACCATCAGCGTCTGGTTGCAAGGCGTAGAGCAGGGTTAAGGAGATTTAATATGGGTTATTCTATAGCTATTGTAGGTGCCACAGGTTTAGTGGGAACAACATTACTCTCTCTACTTGAAGAAAGAGCCTTTCCAATAGATAAAATTTATTTATTAGCTAGTCAGCAATCTGCCGGCAAAGAAATACTATTTCATGGTAAAGCACAATCTATTTATGACTTAGCCTCTTTTGATTTTTCCCAAACACAATTAGCCTTTTTTTGTGTAGGTAATCATTTAGCTGAAAGATACGCACCCAAAGCCGTGGCTGCCGGAAATATTGTAATAGATAAAAGTTATTTTTATCGCACTCATGATGAAGTACCTTTGGTGATTCCTGAAGTGAATATCAATGATTTGTCACGCTATAAAAGTAGGATTATTGCAAGTCCCAATTGCAACACCATACCTATTGCTGTGGGGTTAAAACCTATTTACGATGCAGTAGGCATTAGCCGTATTAACGTAGCAACTTATCAATCTGTGTCAGGTACAGGTAAAGAAGCAATCGCTGAATTAACAGAGCAAACTCAGCAATTACTCAACCATCAACAAATTCAACCCAAAATTTATTCTCAACAAATTGCCTTTAATGTTTTACCTCATATCGATGATTTTCAAGATAATGGTTATACCCGCGAAGAAATGAAAATTGTGTGGGAAATGCAAAAAATATTTAACGACAAAACCTTGGCGATTAATCCAACTGCTGTTAGAGTGCCAGTTATTTGCGGACATGCTGCCTCTGTGCATATTGAAACGAAACAAAAACTATCAGCTAAAGAAGCCATAGATATTTTATCAAAAGCTCAAGGGATCACAGTGATGACAGGTAAATATCCTTACCCAACGCCAGCACAAGATGCAGCAGGTAAAGATCATGTTTACGTCGGTCGTATTAGAGAAGACATTTCTCACGATAAAGGATTAAACTTATGGATTGTTGCAGATAATTTACGTAAAGGTGCAGCCTTAAACTCTGTGCAAATTGCTGAACATTTAATTAAGCATCATTTACCATCATGATTACTACTTTACTAACATACAACTTACCCATTTTATTTACCATTATTGTAAGTGCGCTTTTATTATTTTCTATTGGCGTGTACTTTATTTTGCAAAATGCAAAAGAAGAGAATCTTAATGATACGGCTAGTAAGAATACAGTCGAAGTCGGTGATTTCGCAGGAGAAGATGAAATTACCACGCAATTAGATTTGGCTAGAGCTTACATAGAAACAGGTAAAGAACATTTAGCAAAAACGATTTTGCATTCAGTCATCACTCAAGGAAATGCTACTCAACAGGAAGAGGCGCAACAGTTATTGAGCGTACTCTGATGCGTGTTGCTTTAGGTATAGAATACAATGGATTTGGCTATTACGGTTGGCAAGCCCAACAGGGCTTAACCACCATTCAAGGCTGCTTACAAGAAGCATTAGCTAAGGTTGCCAATGAACCCATCTTCTTGCACTGTGCGGGAAGAACCGATGCTAACGTCCATGCCACAGGTCAAGTCGTCCATTTTGACACAAAGGCTAAACGTCACGTAGATGCCTGGTTATGGGGTACTAACTCCCATTTGCCCCCCTCTATCGTCGTCCGTTTTGCCAAACACGTGGATTATAGCTTTCATGCACGTTTTAAAGCCTTATCGAGACGCTATCGCTACATTATCTATAATAATCCGGTGCGGCCCGCCATTTTAAGCAATAGAGTAACTTGGTATTACTACCCCTTAGATGTAGATAAAATGGCAGAGGCTGGCCAATTTTTACTTGGCGAACAAGACTTTAGCTCGTTTCGATCCTCTCAATGCAACTCCAACTCTCCCATGCGTAATGTGACGGAATTTACCGTTAAACGCCAAGGCGACTTTGTAATTATTGAGATAGAAGCGAATGCCTTTTTACACCATATGGTGAGAAATATTGTGGGTAGCATGCTAAAAATTGGGGCTGGATTCAAAGAGATAGGGTGGATGCCTCAAGTATTAGCTGCTAAAAGTCGTAAAGCGGCAGCAGAAACGGCAGCCCCCGATGGGCTTTATCTTATCCAGGTAAAATACCCGAATCCCTATCAATTTCCAGTACCCAATGGTCCATTTTTGATATAATCTTGCACATTCTAATTAAAGGTCAACTGTATGAGCTGGTTTAAAAAATTATTGCCGTCTAGGATACGGACTGGTACAAGTTCCAAAAAAGGAGTACCGGAAGGTCTATGGTCTAAGTGCGATAATTGTAACTCTATCCTTTACCGGTCTGAATTAGAAAGAAACTTAGAAGTCTGCCCTAAATGCGATTACCACATACGTGTGTCTGCACGTAAACGTTTAAACTATTTCTTAGACGCTGGCGTCCAAGTTGAAATTGGAGCTGACGTATTACCTGAAGATAAACTCAAGTTTAAAGATTTAAAACGTTACAAAGATAGGTTAGCAGCAGCTCAAGAAGAAACGGGCGAGAAAGAAGCATTAGTTGTCTTGCGTGGTGAAGTCTGTCACGTGCCACTCGTTGCTGCTGCCTTCGAATATGGTTTCATAGGCGGCTCCATGGGCGCAGTAGTCGGCGAACGGTTTGTACAAGGCATTAACGTTAGTCTTGAGAAAAAAATTCCCTTCGTTTGTTTTTCAGCAAGCGGTGGTGCAAGAATGCAAGAAGCACTTATTTCACTCATGCAAATGGCAAAGGTGAGTGCAGCCCTTGCACAACTTGCTGAGCAAGGCATCCCTTATATTTCTATATTAACCGATCCCACCATGGGTGGTGTTTCAGCAAGCTTAGCTATGTTAGGCGATGTGATTATTGCAGAACCCAATGCATTAATAGGTTTTGCAGGTCCAAGAGTTATTGAGCAAACTGTTAGAGAAAAACTGCCAGAAGGTTTTCAGCGCAGTGAATTTTTATTAAAGCAGGGCGCGATAGATATGATTTTGCATAGGAGTGAAATGCGTGAAGGTGTAGCGCGATTACTTGCAAAATTATCTAAGCAAAAAGCTGTTGTTAATAAAGAAATAAAGTAAGTATTAACGTCATTGAGCCTGGGAAAAGAAGTAGGTAAGATTAGCTTGTACAAAATGGAAATGGCATTAATACTCTTTAAATATTGAGGTGCAGTGTGGATAGAAAAGTAAAACAAAGGATATTAGGCGTTTTTGTTATACTGGGCTTGGCTGTAATTTTGTTACCTCTTTTCCACAAAGGTAGCAATGGAAATGAAACTAGCAATGTACAAGTAGTACAAGCACCTGCATTTCCTGAGCAAGTTACTCAGCAACCTCAAACTGCCGCTTTAGAGCAAGTGAATGAAAGCACATCACAAGAACCACAAGCTGCCGTCGATAATTCAGTTAACCAACAGCCTGATGATACTATTCGCGCGCTAAAGCCAAGCATTGTTAGCTCAGAACAAACCGTGAACCCACTTGATGCTTCATCTGAAGCGCAAGCTGAAGTTCAACCAAAAACAGCCGGTTTAGTTGAATCTGATTTAGTGCAAATCCCAACTTCTACGAAACAAGCCACTGCAAAAGAAGCTAGCATGGCAGCTGTAGAACCAGAGGCACCCGTTGCGAAAAAGCCAGAGCCAACCGTTAAAATAGCAAAAGCAACTAAACCACATGCAACACATAAAATCTTAGTTGCTAGTAAGAAGGCATCCTCTTCTACATCCCTTTCTGATTCAGGTTTAGCAGAATTAAAAAGTCCTGCTTGGGTAATTCAATTAGGTAGTTTTAGAAATAAATCTAATGCACTACGCTTAGTCAATCAATTACGTGCAAATGGTTACCCTGCTTTTATCCAACAAATTTCTACTGCATTAGGTGATAATACTCGCGTGTTTGTAGGACCTGAATCTAAACCTCAAGCTGCTCGTTCACTGGCGCTGCGTTTAAAAACAGATATGAAATTAAATGGTATCGTTATTAGTTATAAACCATTGCAACTATAGTTAAAGTGGATGTTAAAACAACACAGTTTAAAAATTCAAACTCAAGGCCGCGGCTTCATCAATCTATCAGATGAAGTCGCACGCTTAGTTGAACAAGATCAGATTCATACAGGTTTGTGCCACATTTTTCTTCATCACACCAGCGCTTCGTTAATTTTATCTGAAAACGCAGATCCTTCCGTGCAATATGATTTAGAAACTTTCATGTGCCGCTTAATACCAGATGGGGATAAAGTATACCAGCACGCAGATGAGGGGCCTGACGATATGCCCTCTCATCTGCGTGCTGTGCTTACACAAAGTTTTCTTATGGTGCCTATTACGAATGGTAAGTTAGCATTAGGTACTTGGCAGGGAATTTATCTATGGGAGCATAGATTGCAGCCTCATTTACGAAGGATAACTATTACGATTTTCTGAGGGTGGCAGATCTTGTTCCTCACCTAGGCTTCGCTTTTTTCCTCTTTGCTCGTTTGAATTTAATTGAATTAAAGCCGCAACGGATTGTTTATCTCGTTTACTCTCTCTTGCTGCGATTAATAATTCAGCTATTTCATAAAAACCTTGTTGCTTAGCTAGATCAATTAGAGAAACTTTTTCACCATTATTTGTTAATGGTAAATCTAGATCAGCCCCATTATCCAAAAGTAGTGCAACTAAAGCACCATTGCCCTCTTCAACGGCATAAAATAAAGGGCTTTTATGGTAATCTTTATCCAAAACATTAATATAAGCTTTATAAGCAATTAATAACTTAGCTGACTCAGGGAATAGTCTTGCAGCAATACATAGGGGGGTATTAGCTGAATTAGGATTAGCTCCATTTATAAGTAAAATATTCATGGATTCTAATTGTTTAAATGCTAAAGCTTTATTAAGTGGTGTGCTATCACAACAATCTTTACAATCAAGAGGTATTTTTAATGAAATTAATGCCTGTAATTGATCAATTTCACCAAATTGAGCAGCTAAGTGAAGCCAGCTAATTTGGTCTTGATTTCTAAACTGTGCTTTAGTATTAGTAGGCGTATGAATTTTTTGCCACAATGAATGTTTTTTTATATTAGCCATCAGTCTTACCAACACAGAATGGTCTTTTGAAAAGCCATATAAAGTAAAGCCTACAACTGTTTTACTTTTTTCTAAATTTAAAGCTTGAGCTGCTATTTTAAGATGTGGATTGTTAACCCGATTTAACCTCTCAGGTATATGTAATGCAGTATTTGCTTCCTTAAATGTCCAACCATTTTGATCATAAATTATTGCTGCAGCATGAAGGCCATAATTTAATAAAAAAACAACTGTTGGAATTTGATTTTTTTTGAACTGATTTTCTAAAAACTTAAAAAGATTAGTTAAATCTTTTAATGTATAAGCACCTGTGAAACTAATAACATTTTTAAAATTTTCAGCATTTACATACTCTAGTTGAGTGGCAAGCGCATTTATTTGAGTAGCACTATTTTCTACTGTTTCTTTTTGTACAAGACTTTCTTGATAAGTATGTATACCTCGTAAAAAATATGCGATGTCACAATATAACAATTGTTTCAACATTTCTTGACAACTTTGCGAATATGTTTCATTTTCCTCTGGTGTTAATAGGCTCATATCAAATTCCCCATCCTTGCAACGCCCCGCTTTTATAAAATTCTCAGCTAACTTTTCGGACATTTCAGTGAGCGCTTTACCAAATAATTCGTCGTAATAGGGGAGACTAATTTTTTCTTCTATAATCATTAAATTGTATAGAGTGTCTTGTATGTATGTTTCAATAAGTTCCTTTTCAAAAAAATCGATATTTGCTGATAATTCTTGGAACTGCTTTGAAGTTATTCTGTTGGTATGTAATACCTCATTATCATCGAGTTCTTGTATTGCTAAATTTTTTGCTTTCTCCCAAAGTAAAGCTCCAGGGATATGTCTAAGCAATTCTATACGATCTGATGACCCCACTAAATTTCCAGCAAATGCTTCATGCAATGCCATGCCAGCGTAGCCAAAGCATGCTCCATCAGTGCTAACAGGGCATTTAAAAATTTTAAGAAGTTGTAGCAACCAAAAGTGGTTGTAGGGGGTTTCACTCTCCCATGGATTTTTCAAAACATTTCTAAGTAGCATAAAAATTTCTCGTTTTGCTTTTTATTTTTTAGATGTAATTGATTAATAGATAAAAATTTATAAAAAAGTTAGATTTTAGCTCACTTTTTGACTGGACTAATACTAGCATACTTTTACTAAAATGAGTCAAATTTGAACTAAGCTATTGATTATTAACAATAATTAATCTTTATTACGAGCAAAAAAACTTACTTTGAGGGTTTTATGCTCAGACGAATGGTAAAAAAAGGCTGGAATTTCAAAGCGTTAAAAAAATAGCTTGTAGGGAGTTAGGAATTAAAATTCGACTAATTTATATGCACCATTTTCTTCCCAGATCAGCTTACTTCCTTTGTCATGCCAGGCACCTAAAACGATTCGCTTAGCATCTTTTCCGCTGAGAATAAATGGATGTATTGCAGGTTTATGAGTATGGCCGTGGATTAACGTGGTGACTTCATGTTTTTTCATCACTTGTTCAACAGCCTCTTGAGTGACGTCCATTATCTCTGTTTGCATCATGCTAGTGTGAATCTTACTTTTTTTACGCATTTTTTCCGCAATTTTTTTGCGGATAGTTAATGGTAACAATAAAAATAATGTTTGTAAAAAACGATTATGCGCTAATTTTCGTGCTTTTAAATAGTTTATATCTCGTGTGCATAATGTATCGCCGTGCATTAATAAAATAGGCGTACCGTAAAGTAAAATCTTATGCTCATCAGGCAGTAATTCGCACCCTGTTTCTCGCATAAAACGCTGACCAATTAAAAAATCCCTATTGCCTTTCATAAAATACATTTTAATGCCGCGCGCCGTTACTGATTTGAGCGCCGCTTTGATTTTAAGATGAAAAGAGGTGTTATCGTCATCACCTATCCATGTTTCAAACACATCACCCAATAAATAAATAGCATCAATTTGATCATTCGCTGCAGCTAATAAATCAATAAATTTCTGAGCAATTTCTGGCTGATTTTCATCTAAATGAATATCTGAAATAAACCAAGTTTTATGCAATGTCATAAGAGGCTAGTTAATAAGGTTATTTTTTCTACATTTTAGCTGGTTTATTCCGTTAACTCTATCTTATAATGAATAGATAGGAGGTGTTTTATGAGCCTACTAATGCAAGAAAATATCGTTATCCTGTGGCAAGATGCTATTCATCATGCCAAAAACCGCTGTAAAATCAGTCTAGATAGTGAACTTGAAGCCTACCTTATTTCTCTTTTAATTCGTTATGCTAGTAAACCTGAAATTGCCCAACAAATTTTTGCCACGGCTTTTATGAAAGCCATGCAAGCTAAGGTTTATCAACGCCAAATAGGACTGCAAGATGTAGGTGATCAATGTTTACTCTATGCTGGTTTTTTTCCGCGTGCAGCAGAGAAAAAACACGTCAAAGTCAGTTATTTTGTAGATTTAGGCAGAGCGGCTTATGCCAATATTTCAGCTAGTACAAACGATTTATACGGCTCATTAGCTTTGCAATTTGTCGTATTAATGGATGTACTTCAATCCATACGCAATACGTCTGACATGTTACCACTTGAAGCTTATGAATTATGGCAAGAAGTAGGAAGTCAGCGCGCATTCGATATTTTATGCAGTTATGGCCAAGGATTACCCATCAAAAAACGCTAATCATTCAATGATTGAGTTCGCCTCTTATCCTCTCTAAAATAAGCACACAATTTTAGATGAGAGCACAAGGCATGCGATTAATTTTGCTAGGACCGCCAGGAGCGGGCAAAGGCACACAAGCAAAACTATTAATGGAAAAATACCATATTCCACAAATTTCAACCGGCGATATCTTACGCGCTGCTATTCAACAAGAATCTGAATTAGGAAAAAAAGTAAAAGCGATAGTTGAAAACGGTCAATTAGTGCCTGATGATGTGGTAATTCAATTAGTCAAAGAACGCTTAGCACAACCCGATTGCCAACGCGGATTTTTATTAGACGGTTTCCCACGCACAGTGGCCCAATCTAATGCATTGCATGAATTTACAGATATTGATTCTGTCATAGAAATTGATGTGCCAGAACAAGAAATAATTCGCCGCTTAAGCGGTAGGCGCATACATCCTGCATCAGGTAGAACTTATCATATCGATTCACAACCGCCCCGTGAAAAAGATAAAGACGATGTAACCGGTGAACCTCTTATACAACGTCCCGATGATCAAGAAGAGACTATAAAAAAACGTCTTCATGTTTATCAAGCACAAACCAGTCCTTTGCGCGATCATTATAAAAACTTTGCTAGTCATTCAACTAAACTTGCACCCAAATACATCACTATTGCAGGTACGGGTTCTATTGATGACATTAAGCAAAAACTTTTTACAGCACTGGGTAATTAAAATGAAACAATTAAAATGGATTTTTTTATTCGGCTTATTGTGCTTAACTTTTTGTGCTCAAGCCGCTGTTACACCAGTAGGCTATTATCAAACTATAGACGATGAAACTGGCAAGCCTAAGGCAATTGTACAAATAGGATTAACTGGAAATAGCACACTTTATGGACGAATAGTCAAACTTTATCCTAGAGAAGGCTTAGCACCTAATCCTCTTTGCATTGCTTGCAAGGGCAGTCTACATAATCAACCGATTATTGGTATGGTTATCTTGCAAGGACTGAAGCAAAACAAAAGTAATCCTTTGCAATGGGAAGGTGGCCGCATCATTGATCCAAAAACTGGCAAGCAATACAACTGCTATTTAGAGATACAAGACAATGGCCGTAAGCTCAAATTACGCGGTTATATTGGCTTTTCTATAATAGGGCGCACCCAAATGTGGTTGAGAGTAAAATAGCTTAACCCTGATTGATAGTTGCGTTTAAGGGGAGAGCAAGCGATACTGATAGCATTCATTGCGTGGACTACGACTAACTATGGTTTCACCCACTGCAAATTATGATGCGAATACACGCTCCATTCATTGTAGCGGTAGTTGGACGCTTGCTCATTACACTGAATTAAGTAAAGCTTTAGAAAATATCTCCTGGCCTAAAGACGGCTCAATCACTTTCGATGGCAGCGAAATCAAAGTCATGGACAGTGCTGGTGCTTGGCTTATCAACCTATGGCAGCATCAATTAAAAGAAAAAGGGTTAACAGTCAAGCTGCAGGGCTTTCCTGAACAATATCAAAAACTATTAAATCTCATTGAATCTGAAGCCAGTGAAGAAACTGACATCCCCCGACCGGAAAAGTTAGGCCGCTTTGCAACCGTTGGAAAAATGGCGGTAGATCAATATAGAGAAGGCATGGCGTATTTAAATTTTATGGGATTTCTATCCATGGAATTGTTGCGCATTATTCCTAATCCTAGACGCTGGCGTATTAATGCCATTACCGCAGCGATTTATAATAATGGCTATCTCGCTTTACCTATTATTGCCTTATTATCATTCATGGTAGGCGTTGTTCTCACTTACCAAATGGGGTTGCAATTAAAAAATTACGGTGCAAATATTTTTATTGTCGATTTACTCGGCCTTGCTATTTTGCGTGAATTCGGCCCTTTACTCACTTCCATTATGGTCGCTGGGCGTACAGGATCTGCTTACACTGCCCAATTGGGTACCATGAAAATTAATCAAGAAGTTGATGCTTTAAATACAATGGGAGTGACTCCTGCTGAGTTATTAATTCTCCCGCGTATCAGCGGTTTAGTCATTGCCTTACCTTTGCTTAGCATATGGGCAGATATTTGGGGTGTATTAGGCGGCATGGTTATGTCGAATAATTTATTAAATATTACTTGGTATGATTTCTTACAACGCTTCCCCCGCGTCATCCCACTTAAAACATTATTGCTGGGTTTAGTTAAAACACCCGTATTTGCCATCATTATTGCAAGCGTCGGTTGCTTTCAAGGCATGCAAGTATCAGGCAGCGCAGATAGTGTAGGGCGCAACACGACAAAAAGTGTGGTGATATCCATTTTCTTTATCATTCTCGCTGATGCACTCTTTTCCATTTACTTTAGTAAGTTAAAACTATGAGTAAGTCGGAAGCCATTATTGAAATAAAGGATTTAAAAACCCGCCTTGGCAATACTTGGGTACATAAAGGCGTTAATTTAACTGTTTATAAAGGGGAAGTATTAGGCATAGTCGGTGGAAGCGGCTCAGGTAAAACTACTTTATTACGCGAAATTTTAGGCTTAACTAAACCCACTTCTGGCTCTATTAAAATATTTGGAAAAGAAATTACTAAAGCTTCCCCCAAAACATTACTTGAGATACAACAGCGCTGGGGTGTTTTATTTCAACAAAATGCCTTGTTCAGCTCTTTAACTCTGTTGGAAAATGTCGCCTTTCCGCTTAAAGAACATACTGATTTAAATCCAGAGATTATTGATCAGTTAGCGCTATTAAAAATATTGCTAGCAGGCCTGCCAGCAGAAGCGGCTAGTAAATACCCGGCAGAATTGAGCGGTGGTATGCAAAAACGTGCAGGATTGGCAAGAGCGATTGTTTTAGATCCCGAATTAATTTTTCTAGATGAACCCACCGCAGGTTTAGATCCTGAAACCGCAGCAGGTTTTGACGAATTGATTTTAAACTTGCAGAGCACTATGGGTTTGACTATTGTAATGGTAACCCACGATTTAGATAGCTTATGGACTGTTACCAACCGCGTTGCATTTTTAGGTGAGGGGAAAGTACTAAGCGCAGAACCTTTGCAAGAATTAATTAAAAACCCCAATCCTCTCATTCAAGCCTTCTTTCAAGGCCCCAGAGGCAAAGCGGCAGAAAAAGGTTTCACATTAGAAAGTGGTGATAAGCATGGAAACGAATGTTAATTACACGATAGTTGGTGCATTTGTTATTGCTTTGCTGACGGCCATCGTATTAGCCATTATTTGGCTATCCTCTGGTTTTTCTTTTCAGCATTTCAATACTTATTTAATTTACATGCAAGAATCGGTTAGTGGATTGTCTATTGATTCGCCAGTTGAATTTAATGGCGTACAGGTAGGGAGTGTAAAAAGCATTACTCTCAATCATAAAAATCCGCAGCTAGTTGAATTATTAATTAGCATACAAAACACAACACCTGTTACTCAGGGTACAACTGCCACGCTAAATTCTCGTGGTTTTACTGGTATTGCTTATTTAGCGCTAAAAGATAAAAGTACTGACTTGCGTCCCTTAGTACGCTTAAAAGGGCAACCTTATCCAGTTATTCCAAGTACGCCATCTCTCTTCATGCGTTTAGATATTGCTTTAACCCGACTTTCAAAAAATCTTCAGCAAGTGACTGAAGCTATTCAAACACTGTTAAATAAAGATAATCAAAAATCAATTAAAGAAATCCTAAATAATCTTGAAGAAATGACTAATAACTTCGCTGAAAATAGTGGAAAAATAAATAGCATTCTCTCAAATACAGCAAAAGCCACAGAGCAACTGGGTCCTTTACTTCAAGTTGGCCGCAGTACGCTGCGTACACTTGAAATGCAAACCTTACCGACCGCATCACGCCTACTGCTTAACTTAGATGAAATAACACGCACATTAGGCGAAGTTGCCAATCAATTGAAGCAAAATCCCTCTATTTTAATAAGAGGATCTGCACCCAGTGCACCTGGCCCAGGAGAAAAACGATGAAACTAACTCTCATTAAATTTTCTTTAGTAATTGGTGCAATGCTACTGTTATCAGCTTGCTTTGGTCCTGTCAAAACAGAACCTAAAACAACTTATTTAATTGATTCTATACCGCGCCATGTGCCTACACGTCATAAGCAAAATATTAATTTGCTCGTAAGCATACCTGACACACGTCCTGTGTTAAATACAACAGGAATGGCATACACAGTAAGACCGTATGAAATTGCTTTCTTCAGCCAAAATCAATGGGGAGAAACCCCATCACAAATGTTGCAGCCATTACTCGTTGCAACATTAGAAGAAACCAAATTATTTCGTACAGTAGCAAGTGCGCCTTATTCCGGTCCATACGACTACATCCTTTCTACTGAAATCATTGATATGGAAGAAAACTTTACCTGTAAACCAAACTCCTACGTTGTTTCTATACGCGCACAATTACTTCGCGGCACAACTAATGAAGTTATTGCAACTAAGCAATTTATGGTGACACAACGTATACAAGTTGACACACCTTATGCGGGTGTTATCGCTGCTAACCAAGCAACGCGAAGAATATTACAAGAAATTGCTATTTTTACTTTACAGCATTTATCTAGATAAAAATTGATACATGGAAACCACGGAGGGACACATGAAAGCTGTGTTGGATCAATTAGTAGAAAAAATTCGCCAAGCAACCATTGACCCTCATCCGTCAGAAAATATTTATATAGAAAATATTTTTCCAGCACCCATTTATCAGGAAATCTTAGCGCGCTTACCTAAAGATAATGATTATATTTACATTGAGCATCCTGATGCCATCTTACCTGACGGTACTAAAACACGAAAATTACTAGATTTAACTGATAACACTATTTCGCGCTTGAATGCGGATGATCAAAATTTTTGGCAGCAAATGAAAGCAGTGCTCATTTCATCTGAATTACAACGTGCTATCTTAGAAAAATTTAATATTAGAATGCTTGAACGCTTTGGTTTAAATTGGCCTGAAATGGTAACTGTACCTATTTTTTATAGGGATTTACCAGGGTATAGAATCAGTGTTCATACCGATGCGCCTTACAAAGTGGCAACTATGCAATTTTATTTTCCTAAAGATGATTCTCAAATTCATTTAGGTACTTCATTTCATACTCGCGTAGGCAATACATTTCCATTATTAAAAACCAACGCATTTAAACCTAATTCCGCTTACGCATTTGCACGCACAGAAACTAGCTGGCATAGCGTTCAAGAAATGGCTAGGCATGAAGCACAACGTGATTCATTAGCATTAACCATTTATCTAAAAGGCCATGAATACGACTCTTCAAAGGAATATAAGTAATGCAGGAAATAGAAAAATTAGGATTAGGTGAAGTTAAAACGAGATTAATCAAATCATACCCTATTCGCTATGTATCAAAAGGCAGTGGTTGGCAATTTGATACATTACTTGAAAAAGAACCTGAAACGATAGAATGGATAGATAGTTTTTCGGCAGATGAAACATTATGGGATATTGGAGCAAACGTTGGCATTTACTCTATTTATGCTGCTTTACAGGGTGTGAATGTCGTTGCATTTGAGCCGCATTTTGCTAATTATTTCCAATTATGTGTCAATGTGATGTTAAATAATTTGCAAGATAAGATTATGCCTATTTGCCTTGCGTTTACAGATAAGAAAGCAGTGAGCCGCATTAATTTAGCCAGTGTCGATTTTGGAACAGCCATGGCAAGCCTTCACACTGCGAATTTACCTGCATTTAAACAGGGTATGATGGCTTATGATATAGATAGCTTTATACAAGAATTTAATTTTACGCCGCCTAATCATATAAAAATTGATGTAAACGGCACAGAGCTTGATATTATCAAAGGGGGTCAAAAAACCCTTGGTAATTCACGTATAAAGTCTACGTCTATTGAATTAATCGATACCGATCAAGCACAACTAACTAGCGTAAACCAAATACTTGAAAAAGCAGGATTGAACTTTATTCACAAGAAATACAATCCAACTTTTGCTTCACTACAAACAAAGTCGGTGATGAATTTTTTATATAGACGATAACAATTTATTAGTAGCCCCGCGATGGAGCCCTTGTCATCCTTGTAGATGTTTAGTAATTCGATGACAGAAATCTGCTAGCCTTACTA
>BMAH01000047.1 GCA_014132615.1 Gammaproteobacteria bacterium | reverse complement strand
GCTCTGGCTTTAAAATTATCTTTAATAGCTAGAATATCATTAATTAAATTTACCAATTCCGCCAAATCTGTATTTTTAGCAAATAGTTTTTTAATTTTTTTATTCTGCTTTTTTGTGGTTGGTATAGCTTGCAAGATGTGATCTGCATCAAATGTTGTCAAGAAGGTCGATAACATGCGCACTCTCCTTGTGATAATTATTATTTATTTACTTATTAGCTTAGACTTACTTAAGTTAAGAAAAGCTTAAATGACGATACTGGCGTAATAATTTGGTCATCTCCTGGGCTATAAGTGAGGCGATGACGACTATTTCTGCTAATAAGGATTGCATTGAAATGGGTTAGGCCGTATTCTGCTAAATATTGAAGAATTTTAGACCAATGGTGAGTAAACAGGTTTTAATGCATGGTAAAGCATAAGCGTTTCAAAGGTAAAGTTGATCCATTCGCAGAGCGTGAATCACAAAAATACGATAATCCTATCCCCAGTCGTGAATTTATACTTGACTATCTAGCTGAAAGAGGGCGTCCCGCGACCCAGGATCAATTAGAGCAGGAATTGGGATTACGTTCCGACGATCAACGGGAAGCGTTAAGACGTCGTTTAATAGCGATGACCCGAGACGGTCAAGTATTAAAAAATCGCAAAGGCGCATTTGGGCCTTTAGATAGCATGGAATTGATAGCGGGCCGTGTAATAGGCCATAAAGACGGGTTTGGCTTCGTTGTACCTGATGCAGGCGGCGAAGATTTATTTTTAAGCCCCCGTCAAATGCGCATGGTGTTTCACGGGGATAGGATTTTAGCCAGGGTTTCCAATATTGATACCCGTGGTAGACGTGAAGCGATTGTGGTTGAGGTACTAGAGCAAAATACTAAACAATTAGTCGGACGCCTTTATATCGAATCAGGCGCCGCTTATGTTGAACCTTCCAATAAGCGTATTAATCAATCTATTTTAATTCCACCCGATGCAGTGGGTGAGGCTAAACACGGCCAGATGGTTGTGGTCGCAATTACTTCCCAGCCTAATCAAAAAGCAAGAGCAATAGGGGAAATTGTTGAAATATTAGGCGATCATATGGCGCCTGGTATGGAAGTTAACGTGGCTATTCGCAATCATGAGCTACCTAATCGATGGCCAGACGATGTGTTGCTTGAGGCGAATCGATTTGATGCAGAAGTTCCTGAAGAAGCAATCAGTGGCCGCGAAGATTTTCGCAAGCTACCTTTTGTTACTATTGATGGTGATGATGCTAAAGATTTTGACGATGCAGTTTATTGTGAGCCCCGTGAAAAAGGCGGCTGGACACTCTATGTCGCTATTGCTGATGTTAGTCATTATGTGCGCCCCAACAGTGCATTAGACAAAGAAGCATATAAAAGAGGAAATTCCGTTTATTTCCCTGGCCGTGTTATCCCAATGTTGCCTGAAGCGCTTTCCAATAATTTATGCTCCTTAAATCCCAATGTAGATAGGTTAGTGATGGTCTGCGAAATGACTATTCATCCTACAGGCCGGATTACGCGCTATCGTTTCTCAGAAGGCGTGATTAACTCTCACTATAGGCTTACTTATACGCAAGTACATGCCATGATGGAAAAAAATGACAGACGCATGCGTGAGCGTTTCAAAGAGATAGTGCCAGAACTGACTCATCTTTATGATTTATTCCATATATTACAAAAAGCGCGTAAAAGTCGTGGTGCCATTGATTTTGATTTACCAGAAACTAAGATTGTATTTGGTAAAGATAGAAAAATTGAAAAAATTATTCCTTATGAGCGGTTTGACTCTCATAAGGTGATAGAAGAATGTATGTTATGCGCAAATATTTGTGCTGCTCGTTACTTAGAAAAGAGTTTGCAGCCTGCTCTTTATCGCGTTCATCAAGGCCCTACCGAAGAGAAATTAACTGACTTGCGTCGTTTCCTTAATGAAATGGGTTTGAAAATGGCAGGGCATAGAGAACCAGTGCCTGCCGATTACGCACAAATTTTACGTGCAACGGAAAGCCGTCCTGATGCGCACATGATTCAAACCGTATTGCTGCGTTCCATGAGTCAGGCAATTTATAGCCCAGAAAATAAAGGCCATTTTGGATTGGCATATGATGCGTATACCCACTTTACCTCACCTATAAGGCGTTACCCTGATTTATTAGTGCATAGAGCGATTAAGCATATGCTAACGGCTAAAAGTCCGCAGAAAGATTTAAGCGCGTTAATGAAAGCGGGTGAACATTGTTCAATGACTGAACGTAGAGCAGACGATGCAACAGGTGAAGTTACTGATTGGCTTAAATGCGAATTTATGATGGATAAAGTGGGTCAAGAATTTAGTGGTAGGATTTCTGGCGTGACGGGCTTTGGTGTGTTTGTTGAATTAGCAGATGTTTACGTAGAAGGCTTAGTTCATATAAGCACTTTACCTGAAGATTATTATCAATTTGATTCAATTAAGCATGCATTAATTGGCGAGCGCTCTGGTAAACAATTTCGCCTAGGTGATACGATTAAAATTCAAGTGGCTCGCGTCGATTTAGATCAATGCCAAATTGATTTTGTTCCTGCAGAAGGTGTAGGCGGCGGAGGTAAGGGTAAGTTAGGCCGCTCAAGCCCAAATAAAAATGCAAACAAAAAACACGGTAAGCATCCTTCTAAAAAGAAAATGAAACCTGAATCACCAAAAAATAAACGTAAAAAACCAGCTAAAAAACCAAAACGTAAGAAATAAAAAATATTATGAGCAAACATTTTATATTCGGCTTGCACGCTGTGCTTGCCTTATTACAAAAAAAACCTGAGCGCATTGAAAAGTTATGCCTAAGTCATGATAGACATGATAAGAAAATAGCACAGATTGTTTCTTTAGCTAAAGCTGCTCATATTGCTATTGAATATGTCTCAAAAGCTGATTTAGATCGCATGACACAAGATGCGAATCATCAAGGTGTCGTAGCATTCAGTGCTAGGGTTGAAGCACCGCATGAAGGTGATCTGGTTAGTTTTTTGCAAAATTTAGATAGGCCCGCGTTTTTACTTATTTTAGATGGCGTCCAAGATCCACATAATTTAGGCGCTTGCTTTCGCTCAGCAGATGCAGCAGGGGTGCATGCTATTATCGCTCCTAAAGATAAAGCGGCGAGTATCACACCTATTGTGAGTAAGGTAGCGAGTGGTGCAGCGGAAACGGTGCCTTTTTTCCAAGTTACTAATTTAGCTCGCACTTTAGAAGAGCTAAAAGAATTGGGTATTTGGATTTACGGCGCGGCAGCAGAAGGTGCAGAAGTTATATACAATGTCGATTTTAAAGGCCCGATTGCGTTAGTAATGGGTGCAGAAGGCAGTGGATTGCGCCGCTTAACTCGCGAACATTGTGATGGTTTGATTCAAATCCCTATGCATGGCTCAGTATCTAGTTTAAATGTTTCAGTAGCAACAGGGATTGCTTTGTTTGAAGTGGTGAGGCAAAGACTTAATTAATTTAATCACAATCACCCACTTTGTGGGTGATTAGGGTGCTTATCTAACCAAATTTGCAACTAGTTCTCTGTCCCGCTTCTAAATCTTGAACATCATCTTCTTCTGCTAAATGTTCGATTTGTTGTAATTCAACTTGTTTAAAAACAAACGTTTTAAACGCTTCAACATTTTCCGCAGTAGGTTGCTGATGTTGGAAACGGGTATCAGAAGTGCAGTTTGCTAACTTATTTAGAAAATCAAGAAATTGAGGGGTAACTTGATTAAGGTTCTCATCTGTAAGTAAAAGGTGAGCAAACTGTTTGATAGTTAACTCTTTGAGAAGTGTACTGCTTGTTCCTGATTCTTGTTTAACGTTTTCTCTGCATTTTTTAAATAGGACTTGTTGTTCAGGATTGGCGCCATGTTCAAGTAAATAAGTCATGATATTAAGTAGTTTAGGATGATCTATACGAAAATACATGGCGGAAAATCTGCACACATCCAAAAAGTATAAGCCTTGAGGATCAATTGCTAAAGTGGCGAATGGATATAATAGTATGGGTCCTTCAATTTTTATATTTTCATCTGAGTTAAGAAATAACAAAATATTTTGGTTAACATCTGCACCTAATTCAACCAGCGTTTTGATAGTTTCAAAATTTAATGCCCTAAGCGCTTTAGGTAATAAGGAGCTCACATTCACTTGCGATGTAGCTTTTTTACATATCGCACGGACTAAATAATAAGTATTTAGGGAGCATAAGGATGATAAATGACAGTTTAATTCTTCTTGATTAAACGTTGAAGTTGATAAAAGTAAATGACAGCCTAATTCTTTTGCTTCAACGGCTATCGCATTTATATCATGGTTAAATTCGGAGAATTTATTTTTCCTGATGTAAATTTTTTTTAAAACATCTAATCTTTTATCAATGACTTTATCAAGTTTTAATAATAAAGCATCCAAGGATTCTCCAGAAACATGATTTTCTTCTAATTCACTATGAAGAATAGCAAGAGGATCTTTTGCTAAACCGTAATTTAAACGGAAAGGACCACTATCATATATCCAATCGCTATTGTTACTTAAGGCAACGATAGTATAGTTGGTGAGCTTGATAGCCGCGACAAATACATTAAATTCTTTCTTTAATTGTGTCTGAATAGTGTCGGAAGATAAATTTAAATCTTGAGTTAGATCTAAAGCACATTCAGAAAGTATTTTATTGATGTAATATTCAGTTAGTAATTGATTGCGAGTGCGTGAATTATATGCAGATAGCGTATTTTCCTCTATATCGGTATTTATTTCTTGGGTTAGTGAGCGGGTGATATTTGAATAGGAACTATTTGGAAAAATCGGTTTTGAATTCGTTGTAGATCGCATAGTAATCTTCCTTAAAAACTTTTATTCCTAATTTTAGGATATGTAATTTTTCGCAATTTTTATTCTTTATACATTTTTAACCATAAAATAGTTGACTTTTATGTTGGTAATGTCAAGTCTTCATTGCCATTTTGATATCTTGAGAAAAATAACGTGTCATCATTTCTCGGCTACTACGACAGCCCAATCGAGAACGAACTCGTGCTAAATAATTTTCTATCGTGCGCTTTGAGAGTTTCATATGACAGGCAATTTGCTTAACAGAATAACCATCAAGGAGTAATTTGACGCATTTTGACTGTTGCGGAGTAAGCCTTATCATAAAATTATTGAATTTGTTGAGGTTTAGTTCTTTAAGAAAATTGTCTTTGTCTGTTGGCGTATTAAAAGTATTTATATCGGAAAGAAGAGTAAATTTTGCTTTTGTGTCTATATTAAATTTAATTTGGTAAGCAAAAGACAGGGAATAATTTTTTTCAACATTCGCTTTAAAGTAGCGAATAAATAAGTTGAGCAAATCAATATTATTAATATAAAATTGATTAATCGATGACTGAGAAGTATTAGTTGCAAAATGATAGTAATGCATACCTTGTGCTTTATCTTTCTCAATGACAGTAAATAAATGTTTAATGCCAAATTGCTGCGTCTCGTGATTAATTTTTCTACTATGAGCCGACAATTCAATCGTATCCCACATAATGTAATTGCTTAATTCTTTGCTTTCAGCAAGATGTATATCACCATTGTAGTAACGGTTTGTTAGGTAATGTGCTGAAAACTCAGGGTGATTGCTTAAAGCAGAAAAGCGCTTTTCTTCATCAATGTAAACATGGCTGAAATAATGAATACCAATTTTTTGTAATGGATGACAAATAGTTTTAAGTTCGTTTGCATATTGTAAACAAGGATGGTTGGTTATTTTTGTTAGCATATAATTATAATCTGCAAGTTTTGGTTGTTGATGTTGTAGTTGAGTTAATAGGGATTTTTTGGGCTAAGGTTTTATTATTCCAGAACAATTCACGGCTATCTGCCAAGCAAGGACCGATTTTTTTCTTTCTTGAGGTGATGAAAAAATTTGCCTCTATAAAAGATAACAAAGTAGCAGAAAATTCTTTGATGTGAGTAGTAAAGTCTAATTGATTGCTTAAATTACTTTTAATTATTTCAAAACTATTTTTCCCTACAGGAAATAAAATAAACCCAGCTTTCTCGCCACTCCCTCCTAATA
>BMAH01000046.1 GCA_014132615.1 Gammaproteobacteria bacterium | reverse complement strand
ACGTTAGTTACTTGAGTAGAGTAATGATTACATGATGCATTGCTTACTCCCCTATCATCGAATTACTAAACATCTACAGGTATGACCCAATTTTTTTTACACAGACTCAATTAACAGCAGTACGCAATGACAAGGATTATTATTTAAATAAATTATTTTGTTCAGCCAGCAATGTTTCGTGTTTTTTTAATTCTTCTTTATGCTCATCGACAACATGTTCATATACATTTTTAGCTTGAGCGCCTTTTTCTAAAACATTTTCTCTTTCATTCATAAAATTTTGCAGTAATGTATTATGCTTATCGTATAAAATTTTATACTTATTAACCAACTCTTTATGTTTTTGCTCTGCATTTACAAGTTGTGCTTGCTTACTTTTTATTAATTTATCCGAGCTAATTCCCTTCGCTAATTCTCTTTCAATTTCTAAACTACTGCTCACATGTGCTGCTAATGTTGCTGCGTGCGCATTGAGCATTTCTCTACTGTGTTCTAGCTCATGCACTTTGTTTTCATTTTCATCGTGATGAACTAAAGTATGAGCAGATTCCTCCATATGAGGGTGCTTTTCATGTTCCATCTCATGCTCATTGTTTTCTTTTTCTTCATGCTCCTCAGATTCATGAACTTCTTCGGGTTTCTCTTCTTCCTCTATTTCTTCATGTTCTTGTTCTGGTTCTTCTAATTCCTCTAACTCTTCCTTTTCTTGTGGTTCTTCTTCATTTACTCCGGCTTCAAGCTTTTCTTGCTCTAATTCTGGTCTTTCCATTTCATGTTCTTGTTCTACTTCTTTTTCTCCAGGTTCAACTTCTGCTTGTTCTTTCTCTTTGCTTTCTACGCTTTCTTTTTCTTCATGTTCTTGTTCTACTTCAGCCTCTTCTCTCTCTTTTTTATTAGATTCTTTTTCTTCTTCTAACTCTCGCTCTTCTGGAATTTCTTTTTCTTCAGCTTTCTCTTCCTCATTTTCTTCATGGCTTTCTTCTACCTCTTTAGCTTCCTCTTTGTCTTCTTCTACTTCAGCTGCTTCTACTTGCTCATCGCGCTCTACTTCTTTATTTTCATTCTCATCTGTATCTTGTTCTTCTATTTTTTTATCTATTGTATCCTCATTAATTTCTTGCTCTCGCATCCACGTTCTTAATTTATCTATCAATTCCATATCTTCAAGCTGTACTGCTATAAAAATATCGTATTCTTTTACTCGCAGGAAAGTGACATGGAAAAGATAAAAGGTAAAAATATTTAACTTTTCTAAATCAACTTTAGCAAGTTGCTTTTTATCGGTAATAAAAATCAATGTACCTCGTTTAGTTAATAACTGTTTAAATTGCTGTAGCAAATTTTTTAGATCAATAGCATTAATGCCTTGCACATTAGCAACAATGAGATCCATGGATTTAGGTACAATAGGAAGTTCATTATTATCGGAAGGCTGCCAATTTATATAATCAATAATGGTTTTAGGATAGGCACTTTCAAATAAAGCATGAATGGAGTCTGATAAATTGAACCCCAATAGAGAATTGGGGGAAGAGTTTATTAGCATGGCATATTGCATTAACTTAGCATTAATTAGCGATTGTAAATGAGCATTATTTGAACGCGAGTCTGACATGAAATAAACCCTCAAAAATGACTTCGCTTCACTCAATAAAATAGTTAAAATGCTTTACAGGCAATAGTTTACATATTAATTATAGTATAAATCATGCGTATTTTAATAGTTGAAGACGAAATCAAAACAGCTGAATACCTATGCAAAGGCTTGCGAGAAAGCGGTTTTAACGTAGATCTCGCTAGTGATGGTGAAGAAGGTTTTACGCTTGCTACCCAACATCATTACGATCTCATTATGTTAGACGTGATGATGCCTAAAATGGATGGATTTTCTGTATTAGTTAAATTAAGACGCTTAAACCCCGAGGTACGCGTTTTATTTTTAACAGCGCGCGGCGATATTGAAGATAAAGTAAAAGGATTAGAACTCGGTGCTGATGATTACCTCGTTAAACCTTTTGCATTTTCTGAAGTATTAGCAAGAATTCGCTGCTTATTACGCAGAGGTTTTCCGCAAGCTATCGATAATTTGAGTGTCGCAGACCTTAAAATTGATACTATTAAGCATAAAGCTACTCGCGGCTCAGTACGCCTTGATCTTACCCCTAAAGAATTTTCTTTATTGGTTTTATTAATGCAGCGCGCTGGTGAAGTTTTATCGCGTACATTGATCGCAGAAAGTATATGGAATATTAGCTTTGATAGCGATACCAATGTCGTTGATGTTGCTATTCGCCGCTTAAGGCAAAAAGTTGATGATCCTTTTGAAAAGAAATTAATTCACACAGTTCGTGGTATGGGATATTTACTTGAAGAACGCTGAAGAATCTATCTTAAAAATTAGCTCTATACGCACTCGCTTAACCCTAGTTTATACTATCGCTGCCTTTATATTATTGACCATAGTCACCCTATTTTTATACTGGGTTACTATTAATGTTTTATACAAAGCTGATTATCAATTCTTATCAGATGAAATAGATAATATTCAATACATTCTGGATGAGCAGCCGATTGATAAGAATCATCTCAAATCAACTATTATGGATGCTCCACGTCAACCCGATGATTCAATTTATCGATATTACATTCGAATTTTTGATGAAAATAAAAAAGTGTACATGGAAACACCCGGTATGGACACTATTTTACAAGCTGAAAAATATTCTAATAAACATTCAGAATTATTAGGCAAAAAACGCTATTTTTGGTTTTCTCACGATGATACAAATTACCTATTAACCCAAGCACCCATTGAATTAGGCAATCCTCATAAAGTAGGTTTAATTCAAATTGCTTTAGATATTTCTTATCAACATGCTGTTATTAATGATAGGAAGAAATTAATTTATTCGCTTTTAATAGGTACTTTATTTGCATTGATAATAGGTTTTTTTGTCGCGCATAGAGGAATTCGCAGTTTATTTGTGTTAACAAAAACAGTAGAAAAAATTACTGCTACCTCGCTTAACCAACGGATTGATCCTAAATCTTGGCCAAAAGAATTATGGGGCTTAAGTATCGCATTTAATCAAATGCTAGATAGAATAGAAAATTCATTTAATCGTCTCAAACAATTTTCAGCGGATTTATCTCATGAATTACGCACGCCCATCACTAATTTAATTGGCGAAACAGAGGTCACTCTGTCTTATGCAAAAACCGTACCTGAATATCAACAAGTATTAGCATCTAATTTAGAAGAATTACATCGTATTTCTTCTTTGATTGAAAACATTTTATTTTTGGCTCGCGCTGAAAATCCACATATGGACCTACATAAATCTTTGATCTATGTTCATGATGAAATTGCCTCTATTTGTGAATTTTATCAAGCGATGGCAGAAGAAAAACATATTGAAATTTGTATAGAAGGCCAAGGTGAATTATATGCTAATGCCATCATGTTTAAGCGTATGATTAGTAATATTTTGTCAAATTCGATTAAATACACTCCCCAAGGTGGAAATATAAAATTTATTATTTCAAACAAAGAAAATAATTTAATAGAAATCAAATTAATTGATAGTGGTATCGGTATTGCGCAAGAACATCTACCTAATATCTTTAATCGTTTTTATAGGACAGATGCAGCTCGCTCACAACACTCTGGTGGAATGGGATTAGGGCTTGCTATTGTTAAATCTATTGTAGATTTACATCACGGTAGCATTACGATTGCCAGCAATGAAGGAAAAGGTACAACTATTACTTTGAGTATGCCTAAAAATATTTAGGACTACCATCACCCTGAGCGCAGCGAAACACTGTCATCCTGAGCGCAGCGAAGGATCTAAATATAGAAAATTAAAGCAGATCCTTCGCTGCGCTCAGGATGACAGCTATTACGTTCAGGGTGACAGCTATTACACTCAGATGACAGCTACATTAGCGCCCTTAATTCATAGGCTTAAAATAACCTGACACTTCCCCAGCTAACTCTGGATATTTATTAATAGCCAAATCCATCACAGGTGACCCAGCGCGAAAATTGAACTTACTTAGTTCCACCCAAACCATATTTAAACTATCTTCTGCGTGAAAATAATAAACACCGTGTGATAAATCTACTATGGATTTCCACAAAGTAGGTGAAACATCAGGACGTTCAACGCTATCTACACCAAAAGGTTGAGCGACATTATCCATGAGGCTTAGCAATTCTAATAATTCTCTTTTAATTGAAATGGAATCAGTTGGCATATGATTCACATAAAAACTTCCTCGGACAAATCTATCTTCAGAATTGGTGCTGCCAGGTAATGCTTTATCTTTTTGCTGGTGCCAATGTTTTAGTTGTAAATCATAAGTTGGAGAATTAGTTAATACCGCATAACTTTTATGATGATAAATTTGTGCCTTACCATTTGTATATTCAATAATTGCTGAATCACCTTGCGCATCTTCCAACGCTAAATGCAGCTTAATCCATTTCTTAGTTATAGGATGAAAGTAAGCAGCCAATTGCAATGGCGATGTTTGCGTGAATCTTACTGCTTCTGCGACACTTGCAAAATTATCTAAGTAAAATTGCATCCACATAATTACAGATAATCCAGGTATTTTTTCATCTCGCTGACCGTAGTCAGATTCATTCAACCATAAAATATGCGCTGCTAATTTTTTTTCATTAACACCGTCTGTTGTAATTGCTTCATAAGCTGTTGCCACTACACTCCCGTATTTAGATACCCAGGTCAGAGGATTTGTAGTTACTTTTCCATCCCGCATTATCCCACGCGGGTAAACCATTAAATGAGTTTGCATATTATTTAACGACCAATCCATATTACGCCCAACTAAAATTGCTTTTGAATTAGTGGAATAAAGGATGCGCGTACAAGCGAATGCCGATGTTTGAAAAGAAGTGATAATTAGTAAAATTATAAAGCCGTAGTAACGTAGCATTGTAAATCCTTTTAGTCATTTTGAGCATATATTCTACAATGCGGATTAATATATTCAAGATTTACCAAGCATTTAATGTTAAAATAGAATAAATACATAAAAATTAACAAAAATGGTAAGGAAAAACATGAAATTATTACCATTTAAATCTTCTGCTCAACCAACGTTAGGCGTGGAATTGGAATTTCAAATTATCAATCCTCGCACTTTCGGTTTAATTTCACGTGCGAAAGATTTAATTCGCAGCATTCAACAAAGTGAATACGCAGAACACATTACGCCTGAAATTACTCAAAGCATGATTGAAATCAATACTTCTATCCATCTCTCTCCTAAAAACATGTTAGAAGAACTAAAAAAGATACAATCATTTTTAATTCAAGAAGGCGATAAAATTAATACTACATTTTCTGGTGGGGGCACTCATCCTTTTCAGCGCTGGACTTTGCAGAAAATTTTTCCTAGTGCACGCTACAAAAATTTATCACAACGCTATCGCTATCTTTCTAAACGCTCAACGGTGTTTGGTCAACATGTACATGTAGGCTGCAAAAATGGCGACGATGCTATTTACTTAACGCATGCGATGGCGTGCTACACACCACATTTAATTGCCATTAGCGCTTCTTCCCCCTTCTATCAAGGAATTGATACTGGATTTCAATCATCGCGTTCAACTGTTTTTAGTGCATTTCCAACTAGCGGTGTCATTCCTTTTTTACTTACTTGGGAAGAATTTTCCACCTATTACTACAAAATGAAGAATAATAAAATCATTAGCAGCATGAAAGATTTTTATTGGGATATTAGACCTAAACCTGAGTTTGGTACGGTTGAAATACGCGTTTGTGATACGCCTTTAACACTAAAAAAATCAGTAATAATCGCTGCTTATATTCAAGCGCTTGCTGCTTATTTAATAGCAGAAAGACCCATTAAAATTAATCATGACCTTTATCATTTTTATAGCTACAACCGCTTTCAAGCAAGTCGTTATGGATTTGATGGGGAATTTTTAAATTTTGATAATTTCAAAAGAATTACCATAGGTGAAGATATTAAATTAACTATTAACAAAATAGAAAAATACGCTAACCAATTAAATAGCATGGAATTGCTTTTGCCTTTATTTAATAGTGTTATCAATAGGGAAAATGATACGTCTTTATTAAGACAGTGGCTAAAACAAACTGGTTCTTTAGCTAAGGTTGTAGAAGAACAATGCAAAATATGGAAAAGCGATTAAACAAGCCTATTACGATTGCAGGCACTAAGAGATATCTAACCAAATTAGCGACATGCAGCACTACTTTCAGGATACGCCTATAGAATTTTTCTAAGGAGAATAAAGAAAGTGATGACGCAGGATAAAGAAGATATCAAACAGCAATTAGCACACACTTCTCTACAGCAAATATTAGATGAAGCTGAGTTAACGACTTTATCAGAACACGCACAGCTTAAATATTTTAAGGCAGGTGACTTAATTCTCTCGCAAGGTAAAAAGAGCGATGGGCTTTACTTCATTTTGCAAGGGAAAGTGATTATTACCGCAAAAATTCTTGGCGAAGGCATCACTCAGATTGCTGTTTTATCGCGTGATAATTTTATAGGTGAAATTAGTGCTATTGATCAAGGTCTATGCGCAACCTCAGTCAGCGCCACTGAGGATGTCGTTTGCTTATTTATTTCTACTGCCGCATTCAATATGTACGTGCTATTTTTCCCTGCTTTAAAACATAAATTAATGACGTTAATTATTAAAGAAGTGTTTCATCGTATTGTTAATTTGCGCTCAAAAATTATTGAATTAATGACACAAACGGATATGCCAACTCGCTCCATGTTTAGCGAAATGATTCAATCTTTTTCTAGGCCAAAAACTATTTCACTAACAGAAGCAGACATTGCTCAAGAAGACGTTTATTCCCTACCTATTTTTTCTAATTTTACTCGTGAAGAAGTCACTATTCTTTTAGATAAAGCTTATGTTATTTCAGCAGCTACTCACACTGAACTAATCACAGAAGGTGAAAAACATGCAGCTTGTTATCTCATCTTACACGGTGCCGTTCAAGCAAATATCATTAACGAAGGTAAAGTAGCAAAGCTTGCTGTATTAAGTCCTAAGACTATTTTTGGTACGCTCTCCAGTATAAACCATGCTTTACTGCCTTCTATTATTAATTATACGACTTGCGAACGCGCGCAATTGCTGATGCTAAATGAAAATACGATTGCACAGCTTAAAGAAAGTAATATTTTTCTTTGGTATAAGTTATATGACTTAATTTGTATTTCATTTATTAAATTGGAACGCTCTGTTGATAAATTGGAAGTTAGACTTAGCACAGAAATTTATAATAGGTGATCTATGTGCAGAATATTATCTTATTTAGGTAAACCTATCTTTGCTGAAGAATTATTATATAAGCCTGATAATTCCTTCATCAAGCAAAGTTATCATCCCAAATACATGTCACATTTACTTAATTTAGCTGGATTTGGCATGATAGCTTGGGATCCGCATTCTCCTCATCCGCAGTTACCTTTTATTTATAAAACTACTGATTTACCTTTTTACGATGAAAACCTGCATAATTTATCTAGCAAAATTTTTCCCACTTGTTTACTTGCACATTTGCGCGGCGTGACTTATCTCGATACCCAAGTTGTTTCCAATCAAAATGTGCACCCTTTTATTTTTCCTGGTACTGGTGTTTGTCTTGCACATAATGGCGCCCTAGCTAATTTTGAGAAAATGAAGCTAGATTTAATTGAATATATTAAACCTGAATATAGAAACTATATTCGTGGTACGACTGATAGTGAGTGGATTTATGCTGTATTTATTTCACAATTAAACATTCAACATGTTTATACGACCAATGACATTATAAAAGCTATCATTGAAACCTTACGTATTTTGCAACATATGCGCGCTAAACATAAAATTAGCATTGCTTCACCTGTTAATTTATTTATTACTAATGGAGAATTCATTGCTGCCACTCGCTTTGTTTTTGATTATGGTTGGTATGCAAAAGAAACAGCGCAGTCAACCCATAATGCATACCATTCCCTTTGGTATACCTATGGTGAGGCTTACGGGGTATATGATAATGAGTATCGAATGAGAGGTAGTGATAAAAAAACCAGTATTATTATTGCTTCTGAACCGTTAACAGCAGATACAACCACGTGGATTGAAGTACCAGAATATACGTTGCTTGTTGCGCAACTTGAACAAGGTCAAATTCAAATTACATCTAGAGATATAAATATTTAATGGAGAGCAGCATGAAAAAATTGTATATGGTTAAATTTCTATTAAGCACTTTATTACTCTTACCCTTTGGTTTAGCAAATGCTGAAGTAACCGTTAATGTTATTAACACAATGCCAGCTTCTCCTTACGTAGCTGATTCCTCAATTAACGCTGCTTTTTTACAGCAAATCAGCGATCGTCCTGACTTAGCGCAATTAAATGTGGGCGTGTCAACGCGTGACGGTACCGTTATTCTAACTGGCACACTACCTTCTGAAGCTTTAGCAGCTAAAATCATTGCTTTAGCTGACTCAATCACAGGCGTTAAAGACGTAGATGCATCTCAATTAACTTTAACAGGCGGCAAAATTATTTCTAATGATGTGTTATTAAACTCAAAAGTAATAGGCACATTAATTCGTGGCCAAGCCTTTCCTGGCGCAACTATTGAAAAACTTCCCATCAAAGTCACCACTAACAGAGGCATTGTATATTTAAAAGGAATTGTTGATACCCAAGCACAAATGATTTATGCCATTAAACTGGCGCAAGGCGTACCTGGGGTGCCTCGTGTAATATCAGAATTAGCTGTTAAACAATCGTCTGTGCAGCTACCTTAGCCAAATAAAATGCTAAAGCCAGCACCTATGTAATTGCTATACGTGTTTAAGTCACCACTTATTTTACGGCCAGTAACAATGTCTAATTCTAAGTAAGGTAGCGGGGTATAGAGAAAACCTATATCCCCGTCCCATCCTGATCCCAAGCCTGGACCTGCATTTGTTTGGCCAAATAACTCAGCATAGACTGAATACTGAGCAGCTTGTCCAAATTGATAGGCTAATAACAAATCGGGATTGAGACTTTGGAAACGATCACCACCTTGAGATTTAGGTAAGGTTTGGGAGGTAAGCCCTAACATTAACGTTAAGGCTAGGGCATCATTAAAACTATAAGCAACGATGCCATTTACTGTTACCCCAGCATGTTCACTGCCAAAATTAGGACCGCCAGAGGGTAAAATTAAATAAACTTCGCCAGAGCCTATCCAAAAGTCGTTATAGCCAAATTCATGTTTTACGCCTACTTGACTCGCATTAAACCCCCGCCTGGGCTTAACTGACTGAATATTGTAATTAGGTAAAATAGCCACTATTTCATTTTTAGCAGGCAAACCTACTCTAAAGACAGCCTGAGGATAATCTTGCCCATGGCCACCGCCACGCAAGGTAAGATATTCATAACCCGTCTCAAGAATGGCTTTTTCATAAGGAACAACACAAGGGCTGTCCCCTACACTCGGTCTATTTACTAGCGCTAAAAAGTTAGTGCAAGGATCGCCCTTTGCAGCATATGCAACCGGCATTAGCCATGCCAATATAAGTAACAATAAAATGCTAAAACGCGTTATCAACATGGCATTTTCCATTAATTAAGATTCACAAGCTACCTTAGGCTGAGTGACTTTGGATAAAGCCATCCAAGTTTCAATAATCGTATCAGGATTAAGCGACATGGTTTGCACACCTTCTAACATTAACCATTCTGCAAAATCAGCATGATCAGAAGGCCCTTGGCCACAAATACCAATGTATTTGCCTTGTTTGATACAAGCAGAAATCGCTATGCTTAATAAAGCTTTCACTGCATCGTTACGCTCATCAAATAAGTTGGCAACCAAGCTTGAGTCTCTGTCTAATCCCAACGTTAGCTGGGTTAAATCATTTGAGCCTATTGAAAAGCCATCGATATGCTTTAAAAATGCTTCTGCGAGTAAAACATTAGAGGGAATTTCACACATCATATACACTTTTAAACCTTGTTCGCCGCGTCTTAAGCCAAATTTTTCCATGAGAGCCAATACATTTTGTAATTCGGCCACTGTGCGTACAAAAGGAATCATTACTTGAGCATTCGTTAATTCCATTTGTTCTCTAACGCGCTTAAATGCTTTGCATTCTAATTCAAAACATTTATCAAAACGTGAATCGTAATAACGAGAGGCACCTCTAAATCCTATCATAGGATTTTCTTCCTGCGGCTCAAATAATTGACCGCCTAATAAATTAGCATATTCATTAGATTTAAAATCAGAAAAACGAAAGATGACATCTTTAGGATAAAAAGCAGCCGCAATCATAGAAATGCCTTCACGCAATTTTTCTACGTAAAATTCTAGTGGATCATTGTAGGCAATGGTTTTCTTTTTAATTTGTTTTTGCAAAGCAGCAGGTAATTTACGAAATTGCAATAAGGCATTTGGATGAATACCAATATTGCTGATAATAAATTCCAAACGCGCTAAACCTACACCTGCATTAGGAAGAAATTGACTAGAAAAGGCTTTTTCTGGATTACCTACATTTAATAACATTTTAATAGGTAGTTTAGGCATATTTTCAACTGTCACTGAGCTTACCGTATAAGGTAATTTTCCTGCGTAGACATAACCTGTTAACCCCTCATGACAAGAAACGGTAATAGGTTGTTTATCTGTGATACGTTTGGTTGCATCGCCACAACCCACAATAGCAGGAATGCCTAATTCTCTTGCGATAATAGCTGCATGACAAGTACGGCCACCGCGATTGGTCACAATGGCACTCGCTTTTTTCATAATGGGTTCCCAATCAGGGTCTGTCATATCTGTTACTAATACATCACCTGGTTTTATATCATGGGATTTTTTAATATCAGTAATAAGGCGTGCAGGCCCTTGACCTATGCGTTGACCTATACTTTGACCTTGGGCTAACACTTTTCCTTTCTTTGGTAGAACATAGCGTTCAATTTTTTGCGTTAACTGTAATTTACTATTTACGGTTTCAGGTCTAGCTTGCAAAATGTATATTTCGCCATCGACACCGTCTTTAGCCCATTCAATATCCATTAATTTGCCATAATGTTTTTCAATAATAAGTGCTTGCCTTGCTAGCTCTTCTACATCTTTATCGGATAGGCAAAATTGCGTACGTTTTTTTTCAGGAACAGGTACAATTTTGATAGAATCGCGCGGCTTTTTAGAATTGGTATAGACCATCATCACCGCTTTTGCACCTAACTGACGCTGCAAGATAGCCAGTTTATTTTTCTCAAGATTAGGTTTATATACAATGAATTCATCTGGGTTAATACGCCCTTGTACTATGCCTTCGCCTAATCCATAAGAAGCAGAAATAACGACAACTTTATCGAAACCCGATTCAGTATCTAAGGTAAACATGACACCGCTTGTGCCTTTATCGCTACGCACCATAGGCATAATACCGACTGACAAAGAACAATCATGATGATCAAAACGGTGCTCATGTCTATAAGCAATTGCTCTATCGGTAAAGAGTGAAGCAAATACCATTTTTATGGCTTGCAAAACATTGTCAATGCCTTTGATATTTAAAAACGTCTCTTGCATACCTGCAAAAGAAGCTTCATAAGAATCTTCTGTCGTTGCAGATGAACGCACGGCTACAACAGGATTAGTTAAAGCAAGGTAGGCTTGTTCAATTTCGTCTTTAAACTTAGTAGAGAATTTAGCCTTGAGAATTAAAGTGCGAATTTTTTCACTGGCTTTGCGTAAACTAGCAATTTGATTAATTTTAATCGTTGAAAGAATTTCATTAATCTTTTCATTTAAATTATTTTCGGCTAGGAATTTTTCATAAGCAACGACCGTAGTAGCAAACCCACCCGGCACTTTTATGCCCTTGCGTGAGAGGTTTTGTATCATTTCACCTATGGATGCATTTTTGCCGCCTACTATCTTAACATCATTAGAATTAACGTCGCTTAAGTTAACAATATCCTTCATTTGCTAATCCTTCTTTAATTTATCTGGCTTCCCTTACCAGAGACTAAAGAAACATTAACATAGGCTAAGTATATAGGCAGCAAATTTTTTATTGATTAACGGTCTATATCCATACCTGGATAGACGGTTGCATCGTCATCCCCAGTGCTCATATCAGGATCGTAGCTATCATACTTTTCTACATTATCATTGTAGTAATAAACTTCGTCGTAAGCTGATTGCGTACGCACCTTAACCCAACGGCCGCTGCCATTGTTTACGCATCCACAAGGTGGTGCGTAAGAACAATTATAATTGCAACTGCTGCAGCTAGTATAAGCGCAACCACATGGAGCTGGCTGCCAAGTATAGGAAACCGTGACGGTGTAATCTCTGGGTCTATAGACATGCTTTTTAACGTAATGCTTTTTGACGTGTTTTTTAACATGATGCTTTTTATATTTTTTATAAACTGTTGTTTGGCAATAACTACAGGAAGGTGTGCTATAAACCACATAGTATTCAGCATAAGCAGCACCTGTAAATGCAAATAAAGTAATTAAAATGGCAAATTTTGAAATAAAAGATGGGCTTTTTATTATATTCATAGACCCTTCCTCGCTATATAACTCTATTTTACCATAAGCGAGCTAGGAGAGGGTTAACTTATCTTATTGATTATTAATAAGATACCTTGCTTACCACTTAGTACTAGGATTTTTAAATGGATTCATTTTTTCCCTTTTTTCCTTTAGCAGTAAAGGCTGGCTATTAAACAAAGTAATGAGTGGTGTAATAGAGTTTGTTTTCTTAAGGAAAGAATGAGTAGGTATCTCTGCTGTATCTGACAGGCTAATAATACGTGTCTTTTCTTCAAATAAATTTACTAAGGGAAGTACTTTTTTACTCGCTGATAGTCTACAAGATAATGTGTTTGATGTTAGCAAACAGCTATCTGTTTTCTCTGATTGATCTGCGAGCCTTGTAGAAACATCAGCTACCGTTGAAACAGAGGAAGAAGCTTGTTCACTTTGATAGCTCATCACCACTTCTTCAGCAGCAATAGTCATGATATTTACGCGTTTTTGTTGTTTTTCTTTATATTTATTTTCTAATATTTCGTTACGTTTAATTAAATAACTCAGTTTTTTAATAAGGCGACCTATTTCACCTAATTTATCTGCAATGGTTAACTTTTTACGCCAAAAAGCCAACCTTGCTGCAAAATATACTGTGTTTGTAGCATGCAACTTTTTTAAATCAATTAAATTTTTTTCAATTAGTTTCAAAGCAGACACTGTATTACTGCTTTCAAGTTGATATTTAGTATGCGTTAAACAATGATTAACTTCTTGCAATTCCCAAGACGCTAACCCTTGTGCTTGTTGTAATTTTGTTTGTAAAAATTCTAATAAATTTTTAATCTCGTCGCTAATTTGATTTTTAGCGGATACAATTTTTTCTTCAACAAGATATTTCCTTGCCAATGCATTTAACCGTTTATCTACATTTAAATTTAATTTTAATTTACGTACAGGAGTAAAGTCATTATCAAACAAAGTAGGTCTAGGATTATGCTTACCTCTAACTTCACGGCAGTGTGACAATTGATATTGTGCTCTGTGAATATCTCTTACATCGTCTTCATGCTTAGCAATGATATTTTCAAATGTAAAGAAATGAACTTCTTCTGCCATGGTTTCTCGTCTGGATCTATCTTGCAAAATATAAATTTTCTCTTCAAATTTACTCGTTAGCCTCGCACTCGTATTGACTCCCTCTTTATCATTACTATGGCTAACTTCATTTTTATGCGTCATAAATGCTTTAATTCTGTCAGGAGAGGGAATTATATTTTCCATTGTATTTTGTAAAATTAATACATTGTCAGGCTGTAAGCTTAAAAATTCTAATTTTTTTAGTAAAGAAACTATATTGTCAGGCAAGCCAGCATAAGTTGTTTTTAATCTATTACTGTTAATCGATGCATTACCTAGCGCAGATAAAATGAATTGAGTAGCTTGATAATCACCGGCATCAAAACGCATTTTTGCCAAAATAATATAACGCCAAATAGCTAACGCTCTGTGATTTGCATTCTTTTTAGATAAAATATCATTAATAATTTTAATCGAAATATTGTTACTAGCATAAACACATTGCAAATGACTATACGGAGTTGTTTCATCAATTTTTATATTGCTGACTTCTTTTAAATTTAAAAATAATTTACGACTTATATTCCCTAAATTACCTGAAAATAAAGTTAATAAATCTAGGTAAGCTGACTCTAATTTCTTTCTCAGATCAGTATATTTTATTAAATTTGTTTTATTTTCAATGATGAAATCTTCAATTAATTGCAAAGAATCCCAAGGATTTTCACTGGCTCTAGCATCGGAAATAGTGCGGATTAATTTTTTTTCAAAAAGTCTTTTTAAAAACATACATACGTCCTTGTTTTATGCATTATTTATAACATGATAGTAGCAGTCGCCACCTCAAGCAATGTAATTTCTAAATTGAATATTAAAGTCGGATAATTTCTATAAGATTGGGAGCTTTTTTTAATAATTCCATAGCTCTGTTTAATTGCTGAACATCAACAACTTCTACCGTCACGTATACATTTCCTTCACCCATATAAGAAGCAATTTCAGCGCGCAAGCTAATGATATGAATTTTTTCATGCGCCAATAATGTTGTCACATCACGCATTAATGCCTGACTATCACTAGCCTTTAATTTAAGATCAATCGAGTAAGAACCCGTTGACTTTGTTCTCCACTCGACTTCTATCAGCCGATTAGAAAAGTTTTTAGTAATATAAGAAATATTTTTACAATCACGTTTATGAATGCTAACTCCTCTAGCACGAGTGATATAACCTAAAATGGCATCACCTGGTAAGGGTTTACAACAACGCGCCGTATTGGTTAATAAGTTATTAATACCCAAAATTTGTATGTTTGAATGCTGACTATCTTTTTCTGCAAACGGCTTGCTTAAAATGGGTTGAGATAAAAGGGTTGTAGGCTGCTCCTTAGGCAGTTCCTTTTCTTTCACTTCTTTCACGGGTTCTATTGGAGGTTGCAAACTATCTTTGATTCTAAACCAATGCATGACTTTAGATCGTGCACGCGCAGTATTTAAGTAGCCATAATGAGGATTCACCCAGTCTCGACTAGGAGATGCTTCCTTCATTGTTAAAATTTCGACTCTATCCCCCGTTTGTAATTGATAGGTTAAAGGCACTATATTGCCGTTTACTTTAGCGCCTCTACAACGATTTCCTACTTCACTATGAATAGCATAAGCAAAATCAAGCGGTGTCGCTTTCGTAGGTAAATCAATAATGTCACCTAATGGTGTAAAGACATACACTCTATCTGCAAATATATCTTGTAATGGTTTACCTATTTTTTTAGCAGTATCGTCTGCTATTTCTTTTTGCCACGCCATAATTTGTCTAAGCAAAGCAATCTTTGATTCATAGCTACTGGTTTGTAATACCCCTTCTTTATAAAGCCAGTGTGCTGCCATCCCTAACTCAGATTCATGATGCATTTTGTTAGTGCGGATTTGGATTTCAATTAATTTATTTCCAGGCCCTATTACTACAGTATGAATTGAGCGGTAACCATTAGGTTTGGGCAAGGCAATGTAATCATCAAATTCCTCTTGGATTTGCGGCCAAATATTTTGCAATAATCCAAGGACGGCGTAACAATCTTCAACAGTATCTACCAGTACGCGCATAGCGCTAATATCGTAAATTTCTTCTATGCCTACTTGTTTACGCTGCATTTTACGATGAATGCTATAGATATGTTTTACTCTACCGTTTACATTGGCATTCTTAATACCTGCTTGCTTTAATAGAATAGATAACTGCACTATGACATTGTTAATATAGGCTTCACGTTCTTCACGTTTAACTGCTAACCATTTTGCAATATTGCTATAAATCTCTGGCTCTAAATAACGTGTGCATAAATCTTCTATCTCCCATTTTAATTGCCAAATACCTAAGCGATTAGCAAGCGGTGCATGAACATGCAAAGTTTCTTGCGCCAATTTGACTCCTTCTTCTGGAGATAAGTGTTTAGCTTTTCGCAACTGCCATAAACGTTCTGCCAAAACAATTAACACAGCCCTAACATCAGTTACCATGGCTAAGAGCATTTTACGTAAATTTTCTAATTGCACACCATTACGTTTTTCTAAATGTTGTAATTTGCCTAACGATTGCATTTGCAATGCATCGTGTAATAGGCGACTAATGCCCTCAGTAAATTTTTCCGCAATTACATCAAAGGTTAATTCATGTGATTGCAATGCAGGGTAAAGTAATGCAGCAGTGAGTGTTTCGGTATCCAGGCCTAATTCTAACAAAATGTCAGCTATACCTAATGCCTTTTGAAGTAAGTCATTTGCCTCATACAAAGTTGATGCATCACGTAATTGCAAAACATCTTGCTCTTTGCGTAGCTGATTAACTTGGTTTAACCAATCAGGTAAATGAATTGGAATGTCGTGGCGCTTACTCATGACCTACCCGTTTTATGTTTACCGCTAATTCTAATTATAGGAGGATCATAGCATATACTAAGATACTTAAAAAAATGTTATGTATTCATGGGAATAGCTAAAAAGCTGGTATATAATCGCAAAAAAACGAGAGGAGGCACAAGAATGAGCCAATACGGGCATTTTCCCCATACACGTTTACGCCGTTTAAGATATAACCCTAAAATCAGGCACTTAACGCGCGAAACTAGCTTAACCACCCAGGATCTTGTCCTTCCTCTATTTATACATCATGGAAAAGGCGTGAAGAAACCTATCTCTTCTATGCCCGGACATTACCAATTGAGTGTAGATCAGTTAGAGCAGGAAATTGCAGCGATTACTAAGTTAGGTATTAAACAGGTTCTATTATTTGGCATCCCAGAAACGAAAGATGCATTAGGTAAAGACTCTTATCATCCTCAAGGGATTATTCAAACTGCCATTCCTATGATAAAAAAAGCTAATCCTGAATTACTTGTGATGACAGATGTTTGTTTTTGTGAATACACAGATCATGGACATTGCGGTATCACCACTGAACAACATGATGTTGATAATGATCAAACCCTAGCATTGCTCGTAAAACAAGCTGTTAGTCATGCACAAGCGGGTGCTGATATTATCGCTCCCAGCGGCATGATGGATGGCATGGTTGAAGCAATAAGATTAGGCCTGGATCAAGCTGGATTTCATACTTTACCTATCTTAAGTTATTCAGTGAAATATGCATCTTCCATGTATGGACCTTTTAGAGAAGCAGCTCAAGGTGCACCTCAATTTGGTGATAGACGTACACATCAAATGGATGCGGCTAATGTAGAAGAAGCAATTAGAGAGTGCACGCTAGATGTTACTGAAGGTGCAGATATGCTCATGGTTAAACCTGCGCATACTTACTTAGATGTCATTTCTCGAGTGAAACAAGCTTTTCCAGCTTTACCTTTAGGTGCGTATCATACAAGTGGTGAATATGCCATGCTAAAAGCAGCTGCAGAAAAAGGGTGGATAGATGAAGCTAACGCAGTGAGGGAAGTGTTAACTAGTATTAAGCGTGCAGGTGCGGATTTTATTATTACTTATTATGCGAAAGAAGCAGTTGAGTGGATATAGATTTAAAAAGAGAGTCAAGAAATTCTAGACTCTCTCTTTAAAAAGTTACATTTTATTTTTACCTTTACTAGGTTGCTGTATACGATCCTTCTCTTCTACAAGCTTTTTCCCTCTCGGTGACGTGGACGTACGAGTTGAAATAACATTAGGAAATAATGTAGAAGGATAATGTTCACTTCCTTTTACTGATTTTTTATGTTTGGATGATTGCTCTTCTCTTTCCCCTCCCGTTCCAAGTTCGCGTTCAGAGGTATGGAAATAATAAGGGTTTTTTGACAATTTTTCATAGATTTGTGTACCAGATTTTGACTTCTCTAATGGTTGTCCAAGAGAGGCGCTTTTTGGCGAAACGAGAGGTTTTCTCGCTGCATTTGTTTTTACAAATTGACTTAAGCTTCGATCTAAACATTCTTTTGATTGACCAGACTTAAGTAATTCTTTTAATGAAGTTTTATCACCTGTGACACTAGGTTTTTTCTGAGATGTACTTTGATTATCCACTATTTTATCTTGATCTCTAAGCCTAATAAAACTTCCCCCAGATGCTGTACCATGAAATGTTGAATCATTATCTCTATGTTGAATTGCAGAACCTTCATCAGAATCAGCTTTACGCGGAGATTCTTCTTTGCCTTTTTCTTGGCTTGCTACCACTTTTTCTTCAATATTTATTAAAAAGTTTAAATTATTTAAAATTCTAAGCATTTCCTTGCATATTTGTTCGCCATTATTAAGAGCAAGCAAATCCTTATGATATTTATTTCCTTTTTTATCTATTACATATTTATTGATTGTACCTCTGGCTTTTTTCAAATTTGCAACGGGATTTGTCTTATCCATGAGCAATGTATTGATAAGAGCTAAATCGAATTTAATACTTTTCACATCTTTTAGTTTTAAATTATTTTTTGCAATAATTTGTTTATTTAATGACATTAATTTTTCTAAACTTTCATCCATAAGGGTTTTATATAGTTTAATTTTATTATTTTTCGACATCTCTTCTACAGCTAAATCGACATCCTCTTTACTATAAGGATTTGATAATATATTTTGGTAAAGACTATCTATTTCTAATTCAGGTTGATTTTTAATTAACTCATTATTTCTTGTTAAATGTGTCTGTAATAAATCTATATGCTTACTAATGGCATCTTCCACATTTTTTTGTATTTCTTTTATAGCTTGCTTTTCCTCTTCTATCTTACTATCTAGCTCAGCCAGTTTTACTTCATAGGATTTATCTTTTGATTTATCTTTTGATTTATCTTTTAATTTATCTTTTTTTTCTACTAATTTCTTTCTACTCTTTTTTAGTACTTCTAGATTATTTTCATTTAATGCCTTGCCCTCTTTATAAGATATAAAAAGTAGCTTAAAACTTGCAAAATGAGGGATGAAAGTTATTTCCCAACCTTCTCTACTCATCCGCCTCTTACCTTCCCTCTGTCCAAACTTACTTTCAATTTCCTTAGACAATTTTTCATAAAAAGCCACCTGGTCTTTAGGAGGTGTCTTGTAATTAATTTTTTTTCTCATTACATCAAAACGTTCAAAGTTTCTTGCAGATAAATATAGTTCCGCTTCTCTATCTAAAGCACTAATAATAGATTTAGCCGTAGCAAAATCATTAAACTTATAGACGTCTTCTAGTACTGATAACCAATTTGTTATAGCTTTTTTCACACCTTTATTATCTTTTTGGGCAGCCATATCAATTCGTATTAAGTTATAAATATTACTATATATCACTGCACTCTCATGACTTGACTCTACATCTTTTCCATCAGCAGCTGCGTTTAACATTTCTTCATCAATCTTAGTAAACGCACGTCTACTCAAACTTACTAGTATTTCAGCCTGTCTCTTAACAGATTTTTTTTTAAATTTTTGCAAAATAAACTCATATGAATCAGCAATTTTTTTAGTGTTTTTTTCTGCCAAATCCGTGATTACAAAACCTCGTTTTCTTTCTTGCATAACCTCCACTCCTTAATATTATTATTAAACAAAATTTTAGATAACTTTTTATTTATTCTAGTATAAATTGTTATTTTGCTTTATTAATTTGGTATAAACTTACTAAATTTATTTAGTATCAATAAATGAAATCATTATTTTAGCCTTCAGAAAATCCTTCTAATGGTTCACCGGCAGTCTTATGAGCATGGTCTGTGGCTAGGAACATATACATAGCAGGCACAACAAATAAAGTAAATAGCGTACCAATAGATATTCCTGTCGCAATCACCAACCCTATATTATATCGACTTTCAGCGCCCGCACCTGATGCTAAGATAAGTGGCACTACCCCTAACACCATGGCAGCTGTGGTCATTAAAATTGGCCTTAAACGAATTCCCGCTGCAGCGGTTACTGCTTCTAATTTATTCTTACCTTCTTTCTGTAAATCATTCGCGAATTGAACAATTAAAATACCGTGTTTACTAATTAAACCAATTAAGGTGACCAAGCCTACTTCGGAGTAAATATTTAAACTCGCGCCGCCTATGCCAAGGCTTACAAAAATCATTGCTCCGCAAATAGACATGGGGACGCTAATTAATACAATTAAAGGATCTCTAAAACTTTCAAATAAAGCAGCAAGTGCTAAAAATATGATGATAAGTGCAAAGAAGAATGTCACCACTAATGCGCTGCCTTCTTGAATAAACTGTCTTGATTGTGCAGCGTAATCAGTACTATATCCTTCAGGTAAAACCTCATCTGCTAATGAGGCGAGTGTGCCTAGCGCTTGCCCCATTGTGACACCAGGGAAAGCGATCGCTGAAAGCGTAGCAGAATTTAATTGTTGAAAGTGATTAATCGATTCGGGCACGATAGTTTGCTGTAAACGTGCAACGGTTCTAAGTGGTATAGATGCCCCTGTTGCAGTGTTAATATAGTAATTTAAAACTTCTTCAGCGTTTTCTCTAGATTTACGATTCATTTGAGGAATAACTTGATAAGATCTACCTGCGTAATTGAAATAATTAATATAACCTTCACTTAAAGCTGCACCTAATACATTTCCTAAGTCTTGCATATTTAAGCCTAATTCAGCTGCTTTATCTCTATCTAATAAAATATTAGTCTGCACTTGGTCTATTTTTAAATCGGGATCTAAATAAGCAAACATACCTGTTTTACGTGCTTTATCTAACAAGGCTTGTAACACTTCATTTAGGTTAGTGAAATCATCAGTCGTCGTGATAACAAATTGAATAGGTAAGCCGCTCCCACCACCTGGTAGAGAAGGAAGTTGGAAAGCGGCGACTTTTGCACCAGCAATTTGATTTAATTGTTGTTGAATGATGGGTTGTAATTCATTCGTTGTTTTTGATCTTTCATCCCATGGTTTAAACACCATACCCAAGATACTGGTATTTAAACCGTTTGCACCATCAATTTGGAAAATATGATCCGTTTCTGAATATTTTTTATAAATATCGTAAACTTGTTTTGAGTATAATTGCGTTTGTGCTAATGATGAATTAGCAGCAGCTGTAGATTGTGCAATGATAATCCCTTGATCTTCTTGCGGAGCCAATTCTGATTGAGAAGAAGTAAATAAAAAATAATTACTTAACAAAATAATCACAGCAAATACAGCAACAACTGCAAGATAATTTAATGAAGTATGTAATTTTCTTTCGTAAGACATTTGGATTTTTTCAAAAACTTTATCTATCCATAAAATAAAACCTCTTTTTTCATGGCTAGCGACTTTTAAAAATTTAGCACACATCATGGGAGATAAGGTAAGTGCAATGATAGCAGATACCGTTACTGATCCTGCCAGCGTAAATGCAAATTCTGTAAATAATGCGCCTGTTAATCCACCCATAAAACCAATGGGTGCGTAAACAGCAATTAATACAACCGTAATAGCAATAATGGGGCCCGCTAATTCTCTTGCGCCTAAAATAGCAGCTTCAAATGGCGGCTTACCTTCTTCCATATGCCTTTGCACGTTTTCAACGACAATAATTGCATCATCAACCACCAAACCAATAGCAAGCACTAAAGCTAATAAGGTAAGTAAATTAATTGAATACCCTAAAATCAACATAATAAAAAAAGCGCCTATGATAGAAAGAGGTATCGCAATTAAAGGAATGACGACTGAGCGTATAGAACCTAAGAAAAGGAAAATAACTACTGTTACAATACAAAATGCTTCTAGCAGTGAGCTTACTACTTCTTTGATAGAACTATTAACATAAGCACTTGCATCATACACGATACGCGCATCTAATCCTTCTGGTAATTCTTCTTGTAACATAGGGAAGATGGTTCTAATGTCATTTATGACAGTCAATAAGTTTGCACCAGGTGCCACCTTAATGCCCATATACACAGCAGCATTGCCATCAAAACTAACTGAAGAAGCGTAATTTTGTGCGCCAAGGTCAACTTTACTTACATCCCCCAATCGAATAATTGCGCCGTTTTGTGCTTTAAGCACCATATTACGAAATTCTTCTACATTCGTTAAATTGGTAGAAGCAGTTAAATTCTGTATAAACATTTGACCGTCTGTTCGGCCTACTGCAGAAATAAAATCATTATTCGCTAATGCTTTAGCAACCTGATCAGGTGTAATACCATAACCAGCTAATTTGATGGGATCCAACCACGCACGTAATGCAAATTGTTGGCCGCCTAAAATTTCTGCTACTTGCACACCGTTTACTGCTTGCAATTTAGGCTGAATAACACGAATCAAATAATCAGTAATTTTATTTAAAGGCAAAAATTCACTATAAAAACCGATATACATTGAATCAATAGTCTCACCAACTGCCACACTAATCACTGGTTGTTGTGAATTAGCCGGTAATTGATTTAATACTGCATTTACCTTAGTACTAATATCAGAAAGTGCTTTTAATGGATCGTAGTTCAATAATAAATTAACGCTAATCGTACTTAGTCCTGGTGTGCTTGTTGATGTCATATAGTCAATGCCATTTGCTTGCGCAATGGAATTTTCTAGCGGTGTAGTAATAAACCCTGCTACGACATCAGGATTAGCTCCAGTGTAGGTGGTTGCAACAGTCACTACTGCATTTTCAGTAAAAGGGTATTGCATGATAGGTAAAGAATCGATTGCACGTAAACCTAATGCTAAGATTAGTAAACTGATAACAGTGGCAAGGACGGGGCGCTTAATAAATAAATCAGTAAAATGCATTGTTATGCTCTCGCGTGTTGATTACTCAACTTAGGATCTTCGCTATCTGCTGGTTGAACCGTATTATTAATTGTTACTAAGCTGCCATTTTTTAATTTAAGTTGACCACTGGTCACGATGGTATCGCCTTCTTTTAAGCCCTTTAAAATAGCAATTTGATCACCACGAGTCGCACCGGTTGTTACAAAAATTTGATTAACTGCGAGAATAGGCTTACCTGATTTATCTTTACCTTTCTCTTTAACGATATATACGATATCGCCGTAAGGATTAAATGTGACAGCCGTTTGCGGCAACGTTAAATAGGAAACAGACTTACCAGTTCTTACTTCTACGCTCGCAAACATACCTGGGCTTAAATCCAGTTTAGGGTTTGCAATGGTTGCTTCTACTTCGACGTTTCTTGTATTGGTGTCTACTAAAGGATTGATGGTCGTAATTTTTCCTGCAAATTTTTTATCGGGGAACGTATCCGTTACCATACTAACCTGTTGCCCTACTCTTAATTCAGACAATAATTGTTGAGGTAGATAAAAATCGACGTAAATCGGATCTAACTGTTGCAAAGTGACTACTGCATCGCCTGGATTTAAATACTGCCCAGGATTTACTCGCGAAATACCTAAACGACCACTAAAAGGAGCACGTATTGTTAATTTCTCAACCGTCGCTGATTGCTGCGCAACTTGTGCGCGCAAGCTTTTTAAATTTTGTTCATCTGTATCAACTTGCTGTTTACTAACAGCATGCACTTTGTATTGAGCCTTATCACGCTCAAAAGTGATGCGGGCTAATTCTGCATTAGCTTGTAATGCTTGTAATTGTGCAATGTCAGTGTCTGCATTTTGCTGCACTAAAATCATGCCTTGCTTTACACTCATACCAGGTGTGAAATAAATTTGCTGAATCATACCAGCTAATTGAGCTGTTACATTGACCCCTACTACCGCCCTTGTACTGCCAACTGCTTTATATCTATTTTCCCAATTACTATATTTAACCTGCGTAGCAGAAACAGTTATGGTTGGATTTTCTAATGAAGCAAAATAGCGCTTCATCATAAAACCCATAAAAACTTTATAAATAAAAATACTACCGAATAAAATGCCTAAAATAATCAGCATGATTACCATAGGTTTTGTTAAATATTTTCTTCTAAAATCTGCCATCATAGGAAAATCTCTATTGTTTTTCATATAAGCATTCTTTCACACACCAAGGTTTATTCCACCAACCGCCGCCTAACGATTGAAATAATGCAACGGTATCCGTATAACGAGCAGCTTGAGATTGTATGCGCACAAGTAAAGTTTGTTGATATTGCTGCTGCGCAGTTAGTAAGGATAAATAACTAGCGCCGCCTAATTTGTATTGCTGCTCTGTTAAATTAAGGCTGCTTTTTGCTGATAATTCTGCATTTTTATTTGCTTGCAATGATTTTGCATCTAGCTCAATTGCTCTTAAGCTATCTGCTACATTTTGAAATCCTTGCAACACAGTTTGCTTATACTGTGCTAGTGCTTGATTAAAATTAGCAATAGCTGCACGTCTACGTGCAAAAAGCGCATTACCCTGAAAAATAGGCTGAGTAATTTGCATACCCCAATTCCAAGCATTACTTGATGTAGTAAATAAACTTTGAGGTGATAATGCTTGCCATCCATAACCGGCTGTAATATTAAATTGCGGAAATAAATTAGCTGTTGCGACCCCTATTTGTGCACTGGCAGCGTGCAATAATGCTTCTGATGCTCTGACATCAGGACGCTGTCTAACAAGGACTGATGGTAAGGTAACAGGTAGGTGAGTAGGTAATACTAAATCATCTAATTTTACTTCAGGCAGTGGCTCATCAGGATAAGCACCGACTAACGTTGCCAATGCATGCCGATTAAAAGAAAGGCTTTTTTCTAAAGGAGGTAAAGTTGCAATGGTTTGTGCAACTAAGGTTTGCTGAGTTAATACATTTTCTTGAGAAACAGCCCCAAAACGATATTGATCTTTGATAATACGCAATTGATCTTGTTGAGAAGCAATTAAACTCTGTGTTGCTTTAATTTGTGCTTGTAATGAAGCAATGGTAATAGCAGTCGTTGCAATATTTGAAGTTAATGTTAAATAAGCTGCAATTAGTTCAAACTGTTGATAATCTACTTGTGCACCATACACTTCAATTTGTCTACGTAAACCACCAAATACATCCAGCGTATAAGATGCATTCACGGTTGCATTAAATAAATTAAAAATCGAATTAGGTACATCACCACCAATCGTTGCACCTGAGAATAATTGACGTTGACCACCTAATTGTGCTGAGAAAGCAGGCAACATAGTACTACCTACTTGCGCATTAAAATTTTCTTGTGCTGCTTTTAAAGCAGAGTAAGCGGCTGCCAATGTGGGGCTATTTACTATTCCTCTTTGTACTAATTGATTCATCGCTTTTGAATGAAATAAATGCCACCATTGCGTAGGAATATTCCTTGCTGTAACAAAATACTGCGTTTTACCCGCATCACCTGCTGCTTTAGTACTGACTGTTTTTTTTGGAAGAGGTACCTCAGTATAACGTTTTACCTGAGGAGAAAGGGGTGAATGAAAGTTAGGCCCCACCATACAAGCAGATAAGCTAGCACCACAAAATCCCATGATAGTAAGCCGCAAACAGAGTTTAAATAACACTATTTGACAATCCTTGCTTCCTGCTAACTTTAATAATTTAGCATAGACTTTAAGGCTGAGCGAGTGGTTTAGCTTTGTCCTCTTTGCGTTTCACATATAATGTTTTTACTACTGCAGCAACAATATCATCTTGTGGATCGAGAATATTGACTTCACGTTGAAATACGTACTTCCCTAATTCATCTGCTTTTTCCCGTATCGCCGCCAACTCTTGCTCTGAAAATGAAAAGGTTGCACGCAATAATCCACGCCCTGGTTTTTTAAATTCAATACTCGCAGCTCTATCCCAGACTATATATTGAGGACCTAAATTTTTAAGTAGCATCAACATAAAAAAAGGATCGGTCATGTTAAACATAGAACCGCCAAAATGCGTGCCTACGTAATTTCGGTTATACCATTTTTGTTTTAATACTACTTCTATATATCTAAAATCCGGTTGTATCGTTTTTATTTTAATGCCTGCACCAAGAAAAGGTGGCCACAAGTTAATACCCCACGTAAGTAAACCAAGCGGTAAACTGTCCAACCAATTCTTTGACCGTTTTTTTAACATTGCCATTCCTCAAGCCCTTTTATAAGTTATATTCCTGTCATGTATAAGTTATAAGTTATATCCTTGTGATGCCAGCGTGCTGTTAGCTGGCATCCAGCTTTTATATATAATCATGAAATAGTTTAATATCCTAGATGCCAGCTAACAGCACGCTGGCACACAATAAAAGAAATTGATATCCCTAAATTTTTATTTAAAGATAGGTTAGTTTATTCTATTCATTCTCTTATCTCGATTTATGAAGGAAATTATCATGAGAAAAAAATCCACACTCTCATTATTTATAAGCTCTGTATTATTCATGAATGTAGCTTACGCCAGCATTACTGTACCTGTTTATTTGGTTACTAAAGAAGGCGAAGGTAAAAAAATTGGCACAGTGACATTGGAAGAGGAAACTTGTGGTGTATTAATTACACCTAAATTACAAGATTTACCACCTGGCTCTCACGGCTTCCATGTGCATGTAAATCCTGATTGTGGAAATAATGGTATGGCAGCAGGCGGCCATTTTGATCCTGATAAAACAGATAAACATAGTGGTCCATACATACATCAAAGCCATTTAGGTGATTTACCTGTGCTGCTGGTTAATCAAAATGGTACAGCGACACTACCTACCTTTGCTCCTCGTTTCAAATTATCGGAGATGCAAGGCCATGCATTGATGATACATGCAGGTAGTGACAATTATTCAGATAAACCGGAGAAGTTAGGCGGTGGCGGGGAGCGCATTGCTTGTGGCGTGATTAAATAAAAATCAGGGTTTTTACTTAGGAGAGTAGTAAAAACCCAGTAGACAGCAACCTTTCAATCTCATTTACAATAATAGTTTAACCATGCGTCTTTTGCCATGAATGGACATAAAGAATAAACACTGGAGGTTATTTATGAGAGGTTTTAAATCACTTGTACTCGCTGCAACAATTGCAAGCGTTGGTTTAGCTGGTTGCTCGTCTACTAACACTCAACAAGAAAATACCGGTATTGGTGCAGTAACAGGTGCTGTTGCTGGCGGTTTAGCTGGTAGCTTAATTGGCGGCGGTACAGGTAAAGCCGTTGCTGTCGTAGGCGGCGCCATTGCTGGTGCTTTAATTGGTGGCTACATTGGTCATAGCATGGATAGCACTGATAACAATCAAATGCTTGCTGCTATGAACAATCCTAAAGGTCAATCAAGCACTTGGGTTAACCAAAAAACAGGCACCACCTATACTGTTACCCCAACCAGCAACATGATCACCGTTAATGGCAATCCAAATTGCCGTCGTTTCTATACAACTGCTATTATCAACGGCAAAAAACAAAGCTCTTCCGGTGTTGCTTGCCAAAGCAACGGTACCTGGGTATCTGTAAGATAATCCTCTTTAAACCAGCGTAAATTAACTTTGCGCTGGTTTTTGTTTTGTTTACTTTTAATATAATTATTATTAATTTAGAATTCCTCAAAATTAATGGAAGTTATAACATGCAAAGGAATTCTATTTTTAAAGAAATACCACATTCAAAACTTATTAAAAATATGCGGGAGTCTATTCTTCGTGTGCTAAGTGATGAAGAATCATTTCATTCTAATACCAAAATAGGACTACCCTATGAGTTTGACTTTGTTCAATTAAATCTTATTAGAAGCAGAGATTATCAAGGTATAGAACTACTCTTATCTAAAATAAAGAAAGAACTTGCTCTCCACATACATATGGTTCCTATGAAAGAAATAGTGAATGATTTTGTAAGGATGGCTTGTTATGAATATAATAGAGACGAATTTCTTACTCTGTTAAAAATTTTAAGCACTCATCAATCTGGTCTTGACGACCCCAATTATCAAATCAATTATGAGGTATTAGTCGTACACATTGATATTAGTTCACGCAAACAAAGCTTATCTTTATTTCAACATATAACAGGGATAGGCAATATGGAATTAACGCAATATTTTCTTGAGAAAGGGGCAAGCTTAAACGAAAGAATGAAAGAGGAATTAATAACTTCTCATATAAATAAAATTGAAAACATAAATAAAAAAATGCGCAAAGGAGAATTCACTACTCCACTTGATACCATTCAAGTTGCTAGAAGTGAAGCCTTTATCAGTTTTCTAAAAACGATGAATGATTCAACTGTTAGTAAACGTCCAAGCTACTAGTCTTTAGATAATAAGTCTACCAATTGTAGCTGTTCGATTAGATATGAATAAGCGATGAATACAGTTACAATTGGCACCTTCTAACATAATAATAAAATTATTTTCTTATAAGAACTGATGCATAAATTATATAGAGAAAAATCCTTTAGCTGGTAACTTAGCAGGCGTTGTATATTGGATTAGAGGCACCTACTGTATTTTAATTAGTGATAGATTTTATCTTAGATAGCCCAATTCGGGATAAATTGACTTGCTAATCGCAATTCACGCCTATGCTTCTTCCAATTCTCATCATACTTCTGTACTAATGACCAAAATGAAGCCGAGTGATTTAAATGCCTTAAATGACATAATTCATGAATTAAAACATAATCAATTAAATGCGGAGGTAAGAAAATCAATTTATAATTCAAACTGATTGCTTTACTGGCTGTACAACTTCCCCATACCGTCCTTTGGTCTCTTAACGTGACTTTTTTAAATTCTAACTGCATATATTGGCTTAACATAGTTAAGCGCGGTAGTAGAAATTGAGTAGCTTTTAATTTAGTCCATTTTAATAATAATGCCTGGCAATGTTCTATTTTTGCGACATCACCTGCAACCACAATTTCCCCTGATGGCCGCTCTATTATTTGCATTCTGGCCTTGCAAGCCAAATACTCTATAGGCCATGTTCGGCTAGTAATAGGCAGTGTAATTACATCCGGTAAACTAACCTCGAGCTTAGGAGTGATAGAGGATAATTGTTTAATAATCCATTCCTTATTATCTTCTAAAACTAGAGGAATTTTTTTTTCGCTAAAACGTAATGGCAGTGTAATGACTAAACCACTTTTACTTGAAGTGCGTAGTTTAATGCGTTTAGCACGTGGGTGTCTTTTAATGCTATAAGCAGGTGGCCATGCAATCGGTGTCTCTATTGATTTCATGAAAATTAGTCAGCAATAATTTGCGTTAGTAACTTAATATAATTATTATCAAATAATACTGGATTTTCTTCTAAATGCAAACGTATAAAATAAGTAAAAGACAGCATTTTTTTATCAGAATTATTTAATTCTTTTTGGTGTAATGCTTCTTTTAAAAGCATTAATGCACAAAATAAGGTAGCCATTTTGTCTACTACAATTCTTATTTCTAAGCTTTGGATTTCAGCAGGCTTTTGTCGCCATTGATCAACATATTGCTGCAATTTTTCCAATTGATTATTAAAAAAATCTATCCATTTTTTATCAGATAATTTATCAATTTCTGTTTTCATGTAGCGTAAATAAATTTTATCAATATCATATTTAAGAATATCTTTGTTGATTTGTGCCCGCAAAACATTATGAGTTCCTTCCCAATTTTCACAAACGATTGCATCGCGCAATAAACGTGGGATAGAAGAAAATGTCTCAATTGTGCCATTACCAGCTAACACATCGAGGCAGTGATGAATATGTTCTACCGACCATTTTGCAGAAAGGTATTTCTGCATGTTAACTAATAGTCTAAGAAGTAATTTAGTATCTCCATTTTCTTTTTGCGTATCTAATCTGTCTTGTAATTTCGCTGTAGCAAAAACAGCAGCAACCATAGCTGCATTCTCGACTTTAACTTTGGCCAAATTTTCTTTAACCAGTGGATAATTAGCGATAGGATGGCCAAATGCAATACGATGTTTAGCGTATTCATTGGCAATAGTATAAGCACGCCTTGCCATACCTAATACACAAATGGTGTTAAATAAGCGTGATAAGTGCAATACATTATCCATTACTAGGTGAATACCTTCATTTGCCTCACCCAATAACCAAGCTTTTGCACCGTGAAAATCAATTTCACCTGTTGCCATAGAACGTGTACCAATTTTTTCTTTTAAACGTCTTATGGCGTAATGATTTTTTTGTTTATCCCATTCAGCAGGAATTAAAAATAATCCTAAGCCTTTAGTGCCAGGAATGTCTTTATCATAACGCGCTGTTACAAACAGTAAATCTGCGTTTGCATTAGAGCAGAACCATTTTTCACCGAATATTTGATAAGTATCCTCTGTATCTTTTACTGCATAAGTAGCATTTAAACCCACATCTGAACCGCCTTGCACTTCCGTTAAAAATTGTGCACCAGTAAAATTAGTTGAAAATGAAGGAGCAATTAACTTCTCTAAATAATACCCTTTGTTTTTTACATCAACTTTTTTAAGTACGCGAATAATGCCAGCAGAACATGCAATAGGACAATTATGCCCTGCCTCGCCTGTTTCTGCTGACAAAAACAAGAAAGCTAAGCATTCAGTTAAACCACCCCATTCTGCCATGCGGGCTAATAATTTGGTTCCATAGATAATATTACCAGCTGCGATGTAGTCAGGATGATGAATAACGTGATTATTCATTCTTCCTATTGCATCGTAGTAATTTAAACGAGGTAAATTGATTGCTAAATTATTTTCAGTTACTAATCTTTCTAATTCAGTTGTAACTCTTGCGCCAAATGTTTCCAATTCTGGATTAATGCGCCTAAAGTCAGAAGGAAAAGTAAATTGTACAGTATGAATAAAATCGGCATCCTGAGAGTAACAATTCTTTTGTATTGCCTTTTCCCAGTCAGCAAAATCATGACGGCCTAATAGATTAGCTGGTTGTGTTTCATCCATGAATATGTTTAATCCTTAAATAAATTACCCTATTTAAGCTGCTCAGAAAAGGCGAGCCATTGAGCACCCTTCTGCATACTGAATTGCTGATCAAATTTTTTAAAATCATTTAATAAACTATCTCTATTCACATCATCCATTTGCTTGATGTAAGGAAAAACGTATTCTTCTTCTTTACCAGTATGATTGATGTGTAAATTCACAATGCGTTTTAGCAAAGCTAACAATCGTTGTGAATGTAAATCACCCTTATTCATTAAACCCATTAACTCTTGTGTTAAATCACTACCCAATTTTTTTTCTTTATTTAAATCACGCAGCATATAATCGGTAGGCTTTTGCGCATTGCGTTTCATCATATCGAGCAACGCTTGTTCTTTTTTATAATGACATTCATCGACGTATTCATGAAAAAATTGAGCAATTTTTTCTAATTGAGCTTTGTCTGCTTGCTCACCATTTTCTAGTAATTTTATTTGCGAATTTAATGCACGTGCTACTTGCCGCATAGCCACATGTTCGCGCATTAAAATAGGGGTAATATCCATCTTATTGGCTTGTCTAAAGGCATTTACTTCAAATTCAGAACCTAAAGTCCAAGCTGGGGGATCACTGCTTGGGAAAGATTCTTTCCCTGCTTCATCTATATACCGTGAAGTTTGTTTTTGGACTTTTTTATCTTTTGATGAGGTAAAGGTGGCCATTGATGCCTCCGCGTATCTATATATCTATAATACCTCATTATGCAGATCAAGGGAAAATCCTTGAAAAATAAGCCATTTAAGCTTTCAAATTTTTACGCTTCTCATCAATTACGACACTAAGCTCAATAGCCTGCCCCTCAAGTGTTGGCATACGACTTATAAAATGGTGGGTCATTTTTAATAATAAATTACTGCCTGTCTTTTGAAAAATAAAGGGAAAAATCGCATGTAATATACAAGCAGATCCGCCCATTAACATAGTTAAGCCAAAACACGATGCAAATTTAAAATGCTGCAAATAGGTTTCACCTATACTATGTGGATGTTTGGTAAATATATTTTTCACAGGAATCTCCCTACTAATTGACATTTCATATCTTTAAGATTAACGTTTAACCCCATTATCTTTGAGGGCAGGGTGAGATTCCCTACCGGCGGTAATTTTACTTAAGTATCATTCAGTAAAAAAGCCCGCGAGCGCTTTTATTTAGTTAAAAGGTCAGCAGATTTGGTTAAACTCCAAAGCCGACGGTATAGTCCGGATGAAAGAAGATAAATCGTTGGGTCTAATACGAATTATTTCGTATTTGGCAATTTTTTGCCGTCCTATGATTTCCTGCCCTCTTTCATGAGCTGGCTGGAATGACTGAAACCATTCACCAAACATATATGCAACAAGCCTTAAGCCTGGCAGAGTTAGGCAGACTAACTGTTTCGCCTAATCCTATGGTAGGTTGTTTAATTGTTAAAAATAACCAAATTGTAGGCCAAGGCTTCCATGAGCGCTGTGGACAAGCACATGCTGAAGTCATTGCATTAAATCAAGCACAAGAAAAAGCGCAAGACGCAAGTGCTTACGTCACTTTAGAACCATGCTGTCATTTCGGTAGAACACCGCCTTGTGTAAATGCATTAATTCAAGCAGGTATTAAAGAAATTTATGTAGCTACCTTAGATCCTAATCCGCTGGTTGCAGGTAAAGGTGTAGAAATACTGAGACAAGTAGGCATAAAAGTTAATGTGGGTATTTTAGAAGAACCTGCAAAAAAATTAAATGAAATTTTCTTTCATTATATTCAGCATAAACGTCCTTTTATTATTGCAAAATGGGCTATGTCATTAGATGGAAAAACGATTACTCATATGCAAGATTCACGTGCTATTTCTGGAGATAAAGCAGCACAATTGACCCATCAATTACGCCAGCAAGTAGATGCTATTTTAGTAGGTAAAAATACTGTTTTATCTGACAATCCTCAACTTACTGTTAGAAGCATTACAAATATACACCAGCAGCCTTTACGCATTGTTTTATCTAGTCAAGGGTTATTACCACTTGATAGCCACTTATTCAATAGTGAACAAGCTAAAACGTTAATTGTCACCACAGATCAATGCGATACTAATTGGTATCAAGCTGCAAAACAAAAAGCAGAAATAATTAAACTTCCCACTAATTCTTTTAATCGGGTATCACTCACTGCTTTATTAGATGAATTAGGTAAGCGAGAAATTTCTAGCCTTTTAATTGAAGGCGGCATGACAGTACATGAAGATTTTTTCAGAGAAAAATTAGTAAATAAAGTTCATGTTTATTTATCTCCCGTGATCATTGGATCACAAGATAAAAAGCATTTTATCTCTTCTATGCAATGCAACGAATTAGGCAATGACTTTTATTTTACAGCTAATTTATAGGGTTAATTATGTTTAGTGGACTCGTAGAAATGTTGGGTTACATTTTGCAAATCAAGCAAGGAAATCAATGCTTAGATTTTACAATCAAACCTGAAAATAAATTCACTCAAATGGTATTAGGCGAAAGCATCTCTGTGAACGGAGTCTGTTTAACAGTCACTCATTACGACGAGGAAACATTTACTGTAACTGCTGTTCCTGAAACCTTGAACGTCACTAACCTAAGTCAGCTAAACATCGGCGATATGGTGAACTTAGAAAGAGCATTAAAGTTAGGTGATAGAATTGGCGGCCATTGCGTGCAAGGTCATGTTGACGGGCTAGGAAAATTAATTTCATTAGAGCAAGTTGGTGATGCTTTATTAGCAAAGATTGCTGTTTCCCCTGATATTGCAAAATATATTGTTAATAAAGCTTTTATCACGCTAGATGGCATGAGTATTACTGTAATTGAAGTAGCTTATGATTGGTTTAGTGTCACATTTATCCCTCATACGCAAGCTGTCACTATCATAAAGCAATATCAAATTGGTTGTTTAATTAATATAGAAGTTGATATCACAAGTAAATATATAGAAAAATTGATGGGAGTGTATAAAAATGCAGTCAATCATTAAACGCGTTGAGCACGCTTTACAAGATTTGCGTTCAGGTAAAATGGTGGTATTAACCGATCACCCAGACAGAGAAAATGAAGGTGATTTAATTGTTGCAGCAGAAAAGATTACACCTGAAATCATGAATTTCATGATAAGACAAGGCACTGGCATTGTATGCATGCCATTAACAGCAGAAAGAATACGCGAATTAAATATCCCTTTGATGATGTCTGCTCAAGATAATACTTGCGCACGCGGCACACAATTTACTGTATCAATTGATGCAAAAGAGGGTATTACAACCGGTGTTTCTGCAGCAGATAGAGCACTTACTGTGTCAACCGTTATGAAGGAAGATGCTAAGCAGCAAGATTTTGTGATGCCAGGCCATCTCTTTCCTTTATGTGCTAAAGAAGGCGGCGTATTAGAAAGACCAGGCCATACAGAAGGATCTTTAGACTTAATGCGTTTAGCAGGCTTTAAACCTGCAGCGGTATTATGTGAAATTATGAATCCTGATGGCACTATGGCAAGAGGAAAAGAGTTAGAAACATTTTCAAAACAGCATGGTCTTACTCTTTTATCCATAGATGATATCATCGCTTATCGTTTACGCCATGAAAATCAAATTCAAGAAAGTATCCATACGATTTTACCCATGCAGCAATATGGTACGTTTGACATGACCGTGGTTAAAGAAAAAATCACTGGCGAAGAACACGTCATTTTAAGAAAAGAAAATAAAAACGCTAACCAACCTCCATTAGTACGAATCCATTCTTCTTGCTTAACAGGCGATTTATTTACCTCAAAGCGCTGTGATTGCCACCAACAATTGCATTTCTCCTTAAGACAAATCAGTGAACAAGGTGGCATGTTAATTTATTTAAACCAAGAAGGTAGAGGCATAGGTTTATTTAATAAAATAAAAGCTTATGCATTACAAGATAAAGGTGTAGATACAGTTGAAGCAAATAATTTATTAGGCTTTCCTGCTGATTCAAGGGATTACAATTTCGCCGCTAATATTTTACGCCAGCATAGTATTGATAATATACGTTTACTTACAAACAATCCTCGAAAAATAAATGAATTAACCAAATACGGCATTCAAGTTCAACAAGTCACTTTGCCGCAATTTGCTAATGAGCATAACCAATTTTATTTACAGACTAAAAAAGAAAAATTACATCATCACATTGAGTTATCAATAAAACAGGATTGCGCGAATGAATAAAGCTATTGCTATTGTTGTAAGTGAATTCAATCAAGAAATTATTCATCCCTTATTGCAAGGTGCTCAGCAGCACCTTATAGAATCAGGCATGGATAAAGAACATATCACCACAGTTTTTGTTCCAGGTGCTGTTGAAATTCCCTTAACAGCACAATTGCTAGCAAAAAATAAACGATTTGATGCCATCATTTGCCTTGGTGCTGTGATAAGAGGTGAAACTAGTCACTATGATTATGTTTGCCAACAAGTGAGCGCAGGTTGTCAAAAAGTTATGCTTGATTTTGATATTCCCGTGATTTTTGGTATTTTAACAACAGAGAATGAAGAACAAGCCTTAGATAGAATAGGCGGTAAACACGGTCACAAAGGTAAAGAAGCAGCACAAGCAGCTCTTGCTATGATAGAGGTGGTAAAGAAAATAACCTCTTCTCTTTAAGGATGAATGATGAGCATGGATAAGCTCTTTTTCTGGCAGCGGGAAACGTTAAGCACTAAAGTTATTAAGTTAATTAAAGCTCATAAAGGTGAAAGAACCATTGATTTTGATAATAGACAATTAATTATTTCTTTCACCAACAATGATAAAGCTGCGATTGAACTTAAAGCTATTTTACATCAAGCGACTATTTATAAAGATATTCATTGCTTAAAAGAAGAAAAGTACCAATCATATAGCATTACACTCACCCAAACTGAATACGATAAGGTAATGGGTCAGGGTGAGTATAGGAAATGGGAAAATCTTTTATTTAGTTTCAAAATGTATTAAAAACTGCGAAAAGACTACCCTGTAGCTTCATCTTAGCCAGACGAGGAATTCTTTTTCTAAATTATCTATTTCTTCCAGTTGTGTTTCTAGCGTATAAGTATTAGATATTTGGGCTACAGCTTGAGAAACTGGCTGAAAAAAACCACTCCGGCTTCTTCTGACAGCTTTCTTCCTTGTCCTATTATCAGCTTTACCTTGCTCTTCTGTAACTTGCTCCGACGAGCTATCAGATAGTTGCTTTCTCTTACCTATTGAGGAGAATTTATTACCTTCTTCATCTAAATAATCTTGCTCAAAGGGTAACCTGAATAATGCCTTTTCCTCATCAGGTTCAAGCAGGGGATAATAAATTTGTGGAAGTCTATGTTCATTAACAAACTGCTCGAGGTTTTCCCTTGGGCAAGAAAAAATGATTTTATCTATTTGAGTAGAAGTATAGCTTAACTCTTCTAAACTGCTTTTAAAAAATAGGAATTCATCTAGAGGAACATTTCTCCGAATTTGCATATTTAACCTTATTTATTTTTATTATTATGGTCGAATAGTAAAGATTTAATTAACAAAAATCAATTAGTTATGATCTACTAAGTCTTGCCAACGCTCGTAAGCTAGCTCAATTTCATTTTGTATTTTTGTTAAGGTTTGCATTTTGTCTGCCACTGCATTAGGTGATTGTTTAAAGAATTCGGGATTTGCAATTTCTGCTTCTAGAAGTTGCTGCTCACTTTCTAATTTTTCAATTTTTTGTGGTAATTCATTTAATTCGCGCTGTTCTTTATAACTTAATTTTTTTTGTGATGGGGATTTAGTTACAGTTGGGGCAATTACCGATGTTTTTTGTTCTTTAGCAACCGCCTTTATTGGTCGTTGTGCTAGCCAATCTTGATAACCCCCAACGTATTCCTGCACCTTCCCTTCTCCTTCAAAAACCAATGTGCTAGTAACGACATCATCTATAAAGGCTCTATCGTGGCTAACTAATAATAAAGTGCCTTTAAATTCAGCCAATAATTCTTCTAGCAATTCTAATGTTTCCATATCTAAATCATTAGTGGGTTCATCCAAGACTAACAAATTAGCTGGTTGACTAAACAAACGCGCTAATAATAAACGATTACATTCACCACCAGATAAAGCTTTAACAGGCGTCATTGCCCTTTCTGGAGTAAATAAAAAGTCGCCCAAATAACTAATGATATGTTTCTTACTGCCATTAATTTCAATGCTTTCTCTTCCTCCAGCCACATTTTCTATGACCGTTTTACTGAGATCTAAGGCTTGTCTTAATTGATCAAAATAAGCGACCTGCAAGTTGGTACCTATTTTAATTTCACCTTGAGTTGGGGTTAATTTTCCTAACAACAATGAAAGCAATGTCGTTTTGCCGCTACCATTAGGACCAATTAAGCCTATCTTGTCGCCTCTCATCACACGTAAAGAAAGATTGTTAATAATAGATTTATCACCAATAGAGTAAGAAGCATTTTTTGCTTCAGCAATTACCTGACCGGATTTATCCGCTTCGTTGAGGCTAAATTCTGCTTTACCCTGTACTTCGCGTCTTGCTGCGCGTGTAACACGTAACGCTTTCAAAGCACGAACTCGACCTTCATTACGTGTACGTCTTGCTTTAATGCCTTGACGTATCCAGCGTTCTTCTTGCGCTAACTTTTTATCAAAATCTGTATTATGTTTTTCTTCAGCATGCAGCAACTCTTCTTTACGGCGTAAAAAATTAGCGTAATCTCCTGGCCAGGAAGTTAAACAGCCTCTATCTAATTCAATAATGCGCGTTGCTAAACGCTGTAATAATGCTCTATCGTGGGTAATAAATAATAAACCACAACCTGAACCGATTAATTGCTCTTCTAGCCACTCTATAGCCGTAATATCTAAATGGTTAGTCGGTTCATCTAACAATAATAAATCCGGCGAAATTACTAATGCTTGTGCTAATGCAGCACGGCGCTGCCAACCGCCCGATAAATTACTCAATAATTCATCTGCTGGAAGGTCTAAACGGGTTAAAATAGTTTTTATGGTATTATCTAATTGCCAGCCTGATTTAGCTTCAATCTCCCTATGCAATCCTTCCATGCGGGATAATAACTTTGCATCTTGTTGTGTTGATAAAACGGTTGTTATCGCATGATATTCCTTTAATAAATCACCAATCCCTGCTAACCCTTGCGCAACGTAATCATAAACAGTTTGATTTTTTTCTTGAGGAAGTTCTTGCGATAAACAAGCAATGCGTAAACCTGGCGATCGCCAGACTGTACCTGAATCAGGTAATATGCTACCTGCTATTACCTTCATTAAAGACGATTTACCCGCGCCGTTTCTACCAATTAAACAAACACGTTCGCCTTTTTCCATACTAAATTTAATCTTATCCAATAAAGGATGTAGGCCAAAGGCTAGGGAAACATTATCTAATGAAATTAATTGGCTCATAATTTACCTTAAAACTTATCGTATTCTTCACACGCTTTTAACCAGTCATGTTCTATTGTTTCTAATAACTTTTTGGTTTGAGATTGTGACAGTAAAATATTTTGTAGCTGAGTCTTATTTTCTGCATGATAAATATCGCTATCTGCCAGTGTTTTTTCAATTTCACCCATTTGCTTTTGTAATTTTTCCATTTCTGATTCAAATTTTTTTATTTTTTGTAATAAGGGTTTACGCAATTCTCTCTCGCGCGCATCTTGTAGACGCTTTCCTTTCGCTGTTACTTCTATTTTCTTTGACGCATTCTCTACTTTGGTATTTTCTTTACGGAAATCTAATAGCCAACGTTGATAATCTTGTAAATCCCCAGTAAACGGCTCCATGCTGCCGTTAGCAACCAATAATAAAGAGTCTGTCGTAGAACGAACTAAAAATCGGTCATGACTAACTAAAATCATTGCCCCTTCATACGCTTGCAATGCAATACTTAATGCTTGCCGCATTTCTAAATCTAAGTGGTTAGTGGGTTCATCTAATAATAGTAAATGCGGTCTTTGCCATACAATCAGTGCAAGCGCTAAGCGGGATTTCTCTCCGCCTGAAAATTTGCCTACTGCTTCTTTGACTTTGTCACCCGTAAAATCAAAACCACCTAAAAATTTACGTAATTCTAATTCTTGCGCATTTTCAGCAATTGCTTTTAAATGTTCTAAAGGTGATTCTTCTAAATTCAAATGATCAACTTGATGCTGCGCAAAATAACCTATTTTTAAGCCTGAACTTATATGGCATTCCCCTTTTGCAGGCGCTAATTCCCCTGCTAATAATTTAATAAAACTCGATTTACCAGCACCGTTTGGGCCTAAAATAGCAATTCGCTCGCCTGGCATAATGCTAAATTTTAATTGTTGCAATACCACTTTTTCACCGTAGGCAATTGTAGCATTTTCAATTTGTATGAGAGGCGTAGGGCAATTTACCACAGGTTTAAATTCAAAATAGAAAGGAGATTCTGCTTGTACAGCACAAATTACATCCATGCGCTCTATCGCTTTTAAACGACTCTGCGCTTGTTTTGCTTTTGTTGCTTTTGCTCCAAAGCGATTTACAAATTTCATCATATGTGAAATTTGCTTTTGTTGTTTTTCATAGTTTTTTTGCTGCAGCAATAATGCTTCTGCGCGCTGCTTTTCAAAAGTAGAATAATCACCGGTATAAAGCTTTAATCTTTGATTATCTATGTGCGCAATGTGTCCCACTGTTTTATCTAAAAAATCTCTATCGTGAGAAATTAATAATAAAGTACCCGGGTATCTCATTAACCATTGCTCTAACCAAACGACTGCGTCTAAATCTAAGTGGTTAGTAGGTTCGTCTAGCAATAAGACATCTGAACGGCACATTAACGCTTGAGCTAAATTTAAGCGAACACGCCAGCCGCCTGAAAATTCATTGACAGATTTTTGCTGTTCTTCGTGCGAAAAGCCTAAACCATCTAATAATTGAGCAGCACGTGATCTTGCTGTGTAAGCATCAATAATACTTAATTGTTCATGTATTAAAGCAATCTTCTCCCCATCCTCTGCATTTTCTGCAGCTGTTAAGGCTTGTTCTAATACTTTTAATTCTTGATCACCTTCCAGCACAAATTCTAAAGCAGATTGTTGATATGCCGGTGTTTCTTGGGCAACGTGTGCTATTTTTAATTGGCGTGATAACCCAATATCGCCCAAGTCAGGTGTTAAATTACCCAGCAATAAATTGAATAAACTCGTTTTACCGCAACCATTTGCACCGATAACACCAATGTGCTGTTGCTGATAAATAGTCCAAGTTAATTCTTCAATGAGTATGTGTTTACCCCGTCTTAGAGTGACATTACGCAGTGTGATCATAATTTTTAATCTTGATTTAAGAGGCCAGGATTATAATACGAAAAGCGGATAACTAGCGAGTGAGCTACGCTTTGATATTGGTGTTTTGGTAACCATAATGGAGCACCATTGTCATCCTGAGCACAGTCATTGTCATCCCGGGCACAGCGAAGGATCTGCTTAATTTCCATTGCTAAAAGGAAGCAGATCCTTCGCTGTGCCCGGGATAGCAGTGGTACCCCACCAGCGCAGCCACTCGATCTTAACTATCCAGCATAGATTTGGCAGATTCTGGATATCTATCGCCGGCGATCTTATCGGGGGCAAAAATATCATCTAACTTTGCTACTTCATCCGCTGTGAGTTTAACATCTGTAGCTTTGATATTTTCCTCTAAATACGACTGCCGCTTTGTTCCCGGAATAGGGATAACATGCGGGAATTTTGCCATAGTCCAAGCTAATGCTAGCTGAGCGGGTTTGATATGCTTGTCATTAGCCATTTCTGTTAGCTCGGCTACTAGCTGTTGATTTCTGGCAAAGTTATCACCCATAAACCTAGGGCTTTGTTTTCGGAAATCTTTGTCGGACAAATGCATCGTATTAGAAATAGTGTTAGTTAAAAAACCTCGGCCCAAAGGGCTGTAAGCAATAAAACCAACCTGTAACTCTTGGCACAAAGGCAACAATGTTTGCTCAGTGCCTCTCGTCCATAAGGAATACTCAGATTGCAAGGCAGTAATGGGAAAAATATCATTGGCTCTACGTAGCGTCTCAGCACTCACTTCTGATAATCCTATGTATCGTACCTTACCCGCCCTAACCAATTCCGCCATAGCGCCTATGCTTTCTTCTAGCGGTACTGTTTTATCTAACCTATGCATATAGTAAAGATCGATAACATCGATACCTAACCGCTTTAAGCTATCATCACACGCTTTGTTGATATAATCTGCATGGCCATTTACGCTGCGGATGCTGGCATCATTAGGGTCGCGGACTATTCCAAATTTCGTAGCAATAATGATTTTATGCCATTGCCCTTTAAAGGCTTTACCTAACAATGATTCATTAGCACCCATGCCGTACATGTCTGCTGTATCAAAAAAATTAATACCTAAATCTAACGCTCTGTGTAAGGTAGCAATTGATTCAGCTTCATCAGCAGGTCCGTAGAACTCAGACATACCCATGCAGCCCAGACCTATTTCTGATACCTTTAATTTCGTGTTCCCTAATTGCTTCATCTTCATAGGATACCCGTTAATTTATTAAGATCAGTGATTAGTTGGTATTGATTTATTTGCGAGAAGATTAATGATACCTGAGAAATCCAATTCCCCAAAACCTTGATTGACAAATAATTCATATAACTCTGTTGTTACTGACCCCAAAGGAATCATGGCATTGACTGATTCGGCAGCATGTTGGCCTAAACGTAAATCTTTGAGCATCATTTTTGCCATGAAACCGGGTTGATAATTGTGGCTAGAAGGGACATTTTCTAATATACCTGGCGCTGGACAATATTGTGTCATAGCCCAGCATTGGCCTGAAGCATTAGAGCTTATTTCAAAAAATTTCTTTTTGTCTAAGCCCAATTTTTCAGCTAATACGAAAGCTTCTGATACACCTATCATGGAAATACCTAGCAATAGGTTATTACAAATTTTTGCAGCTTGGCCATTGCCTGATGCACCAGCGTGTACAATTTTTTTCCCCAGTGACTTTAAAATTGGCATGGCTCTCTCAACATCTTTTTCTGCCCCTCCTACCATTATAGTAAGAGTAGCTGCAGCTGCCCCTGCTACACCGCCAGAGACAGGTGCATCTAGCATACAAATTCCGCTTTTTTCAGCTTCAATGTGCAGAGCTCGGGTAGTAGTGATGTCTATGGATGAACAATCTAAGTACAGTAAATTCGGTTTGGCATGAGCAAAGACACCTTGAGGGCTAAGGCAAATATCGTTTACTTGCTCCCCAGTTTGCACCATGGTTATTACCGTATCTGCGGCTTCTGTTAGCTCAGCAATAGAATGTGCTTTTATTGCACCTGCTTTCACTATTTTTGCTAGTGCTTCTTCATTGGTATCAAATGCGATCACTTCATGATTTGCTTTTAGCAAATTCATAGCCATTGGGTAACCCATGTGTCCTAAGCCAATAAATCCTATTTTCATTTTGCTTTCTCCTTAGGATACCAACGCGCAGTAACTGTTTTTAATTTAGTGTAAAAACGCACTGCTTCAGGACCATACATGCCAATGTCTGAAAAAATAGAACGTTTCCAACCGCCAAAACTATGAGAAGGAACAGGAACAGGAACGGGTACATTAATACCTACCATACCGACTTGAACTTTTTCGGCAAACACACGTGCTGTATAACCATCTCGAGTGTAAATCGCTGTGCCATTACCGTAATCATGCTGATTAATCATTTGTAATGCGCTATCAAAATTATTCATTCTTACTACAATTAACACAGGACCAAAAATTTCTTCTTGATAAATGCGCATATTGGGTTTTACATGATCAAATAAGCAAGGACCCATAAAGAAGCCATTTTTAGCTTCCGTTACTTCAAGATCACTGCCGTCAAGAATAACTTTTGCGCCTTCTTTTTTACCTAAATCAACGTAAGATTTTACTTTTTCCCAATGAGCTTTTGTAATTAATGGACCTATATCGATATTCGCTGTCGTTCCCATGCCTACTTTTAATGCTTGAATACGAGGTTTAAATTTTTCTACCAATGCATCTGCTGTTTTATCATCGATGGTAACAACCACAGAAATAGCCATGCATCTTTCGCCTGATGAACCAAAAGCCGCAAGCACTATGGCTTCTACTGCTTGATCTAAATCAGCATCAGGCATAACCAAACAATGATTTTTCGCACCGCCAAATGCTTGCACGCGTTTATTGTGATTGATCGCCGTTTTATAAACATATTCTGCGATAGCAGAAGAGCCGACAAAACTGACTGCATTGACATCTTTATGAGTAATTAATGCATCGACTGTTTCTTTATCACCTTGTACTACATTCACGACGCCATCTGGCACGCCTGCTTTTTTAGCTAATTCAACTATTTTTAAGGCACAAGATGGCACTTTTTCTGAGGGTTTTAAAACAAATGTATTACCGCAGGCAATGGCTAAAGGAAACATCCATAATGGGATCATGCCAGGAAAATTAAAAGGTGTAATCCCAACACAAACACCTAACGGTTGGCGCATGGAATAAGAATCAATGCCTGATGCCACTTCCTCTGCGAAATCACCTTTTAAATGGCTAGGAATACCGCAAGCAAATTCAACAACATCTATTCCTCTTTGCACAGAACCTGCCGCTTCGATTAACGTCTTACCATGCTCTTGAGTCACTAAAGCCGCTAATTCTTTTAAATTCTCATCTAGCAATGCTTTAAATCGAAATAAAATTTTTGCGCGTTGTGTTGAAGGTGTGGCAGACCAGGCAGGAAATGCTTTGAGGGCAGAAGCAACAGCTTGATCAACGACTTCTTGATCTGCTACAGAAACATAGCCTGCCACTTCACCATTACTAGGATTATAAATATCTAATTTTCTTTTTTCTAATTGTAACTTTTCACCATTAATGAGGTGCGGTACTCCATATACCATTTCTTCTCTCCCTAGAGATTATTTTTTATAACTGACACGATAAATTACATTGGCTTTATCATCCGAAATTAATAATGCACCATCAGGCATAACTAATACATCAACAGGTCTTCCCCAATCCTTTTGGTCCTGTAGCCAACCATAGATAAATGGTTCTGCTGTAATAACATCTGAACCTTTTATTTTTGCAACGATAACTTGATAACCTCTTTTTTTAGTTGAATTCCACGAACCATGTTCCGCAATAAACATTTGGTTCTTATATTCACTTGGGAAAAGTGTACCTGTGTAAAAGCGTAAACCTAAGGGTGCAACGTGTGCGGGCAAATCGTATTGTGGTGAAGTAAAAGTAATATTCGGCTTATTTTGTGAATAATGTGTATCCATCAAGTGATCGCCATTGAGATAGGGAAAACCAAAATGCAAACCTGGTTTAGGTGCGTAACCAATTTCATCTGGCGGAATATCATCGCCTAGCCAATCTCTACCATTTTCTGTAAACCATAAGCCACCTTTAGCATCCCAATCAAAACCTACTGTGTTTCTTATCCCCGCTGCATAAATCTCAGGGTTTTTACCATCGGCATTCATACGCACAATGGTGCCGAATAAAGGATTATCCACTTTACACACATTACAAGGCATTCCAATTGCAACATACAATTTTTTATCAGGCCCGAAGGCAATATAACGCCAGCCGTGATTGGCTTCAGAAGGAAGATAAGAAATGGGAATAGGCTTTAACGGTTTAGCTAAATTTTTTTCTATGTTGTCGTAACGCCAGATACGATTTACTTCTGCAACATAGAGTGCGCCATCTTTAAAAGCCACACCGTTTGGCATGTTTAACCCTGAAGCAATGGTAATAACTTTAGTATGATTACCTTCTGGGACAACAGCAAACACCTTTCCTTCTTCTTTGGTGCCAACATAAACTATTCCATTATTCCCTAATGCCATACTTCTTGCATTAGGGACAGTTGCATAGACTTCAATTTGAAAACCTGGGGGCAAATGCAACTGTTGCAGCGGTAACTCTGCGGCAAAAATCCTAGGTGAAAATAAACAAAATAAAATAAAAAATAGTCTCATCCCTGTTACCTTATTTATATTTTAACTGCCTACTAATGCTAACCGTTGCTTTTGTGTGGTAGCTGCGCCCTTCATAAAAAGTGGTAATAAGTCATTTAACCAAGCGGAAAACATTTCTGTCATTAATACAAAATCTGCATCAAAACGTTGTTCGCGTGTTTCTGCCTCATCTTTGATGTCAAGTATGTCATCTTCAGCTAATTTAACATTCTTAAAAGAAAAATCATCTGACATCATAAATTGAATGCGATCATGCCAACAGAGTGCTAATTGCATCACTTCACAGCCGTCTTTTAATAGTGACTGAATACTTTCAACAAATAAGTCTTGATGCTGCGCGCGTATCACACGATGTTGTTGATTGGGGTCTTGTAACACACAGGATTTTTCTACAGCAAATTCGGTAGGATAGCCTTGATCTTTTAACCAATGTGTTAAAACAGCTGAAGGTTTAATTACATCAAAAGGTTCAGGAATATCTGCTAAGGTTTTTTCAAATAAAGAAATAAATAATTCTGCTTTTGCAGCACTGCTGGTATTTATGAGCAACCAATTGTAACGAGTATCAATATAAGCATAAATTCGCGTTAATTTTGTAAAAGCACGAGGCAGCAGCGTGTGAACAATTTCATCTTTATAAGATAATTTTTCTTTTTGTCTTACTTTACGAACTTCATGAGCTTCTACTTCTTTTACTTTATCTTTTAAGGTTTGATTAACCACACTGGCAGGTAAGATTTTTTCTTCAATTTGCATGCATAACATAATGCATCCATTCACACCGCGTGCAAGTGGCGCTCCTTCTTCTTCAACTGGAGATACCCAACCTGTGCTTGAGGGAATAGTTGGCAAGCAAGGTTTAAATTCTAAAGGGAGTAATCGTTCTGCCATGTCACTAGCAGATGATTGAATGGGATTAACCAAACGAAATAATTGGAATTGTTTAAACCACATTTCTAAAATCCTTAACTGATTTGAAGTGATGCCAAGAAAAGCGGATAGCAGCCTTTAGTTTAGGCTAAAAGCTGCTACATGATGTTTTAAGCTTTACCTTTAAATCCTTTTTGGTACAGGTAATTAAAGGATTGTGAAGCTAGCGTTTGATGCATGATGCGTGTTGGATGAACTTGATCCCAGAATAAATACTCATCAGGATTAGCACACATTTCACTGCCCGGCCCACCCATAGAGTTTAAGTAAACGGTACGTAAAGAAGCGTTACCTAAAATTTCAATATTTGCCTGTTTGGCTGCTTGAATTTCAGGGCTAGATGCTAATTTTGCAAAGAAGTAACCGCCTTTATAACAAGCATCTTTTACATTTTTAATACCATATTGTTCAGGATGTTGAACAATGTCTTGATAATAGTGGTTAACATCGATAAAAGCAAAATTCACGTTTGGATATTTACTTACTTCCTTTTCAACCATTGCAGCTAATTTTGCATTATGTAAATCAGATGTTCTTGCTAACATATCAGCAAAATCCCGACCCTTAGCAACTACTTCAGGTACTCCACCTAAATTGGGTAAGTTCATAACAACGATATTTTTTGCACCATAGTAAATTAACCATTCAATTTGGTTTTGAATACTAGCTACTGTGTTAGTTGTTGCATATTCAATATCTGCACGGCCTTGTAAATAATCATTGCCGCCCGACCAAAGGACATATAAATGCTGACCACGATCAAAATCCGTCGCTGCAGAAACTAAATAAAAATTAACTTGCATATCTAAGCCAAATGGCACAATTAAAGAGGAATCTAAAAACGATTCCGCCCAAGAACCACCGTAAGCGTAATTTTCTAGTTTCAAATTCATTGCCTTTGCAATGTGCTCTATCCAAACAGGGCCATTACTAAAGCGGCCCTCATAGTAAGGAGGGTCTTTTGGGATAATAGGAATTAATGGTATAGCTTTTTTAGCTTTCTTTGTGAGATGGTAGAGATTGCCGGTATCGGACAAGCTATCGCCAAAAAGAATGATTTTATCTAAATTTACTGCGTAGGTTTGATTGGTGAAAAGAAGAGCACTTAGCAGTAAAACAATAAAATGGGAGATACGGTTGAATTTCATAGCCCAGACCCTTGATTGTTATTAAACATATATTAACTAATATTGCTGAATAGTAAATACGCTGCATTTCATATTATTAAAGATTAAAATAGAAACATAGATGAGGAAAAACCCATGCTTGATTTAACTATTCCCGGCTTTGGTGAATTACGTATCAAACACATTCTCATAGAATATGATGGCACGCTTGCAATTGAGGGTTCTTTAATTGATGGCGTTTATCCGCATTTAATTGCACTTTCTAAACAATTTGAATTACATATTTTACTTAATGATACTTATCACACTGCCCGCAAAGAATTATCTCGCTTACCTTGTCAATTTATAACCATGCCAGATGAAAATCAAACTAGCGCAAAAAATGATTATTTAATGAAATTAGGGCCAGATAATACCATTGCTATCGGTAACAGTCACAGTGCGCAACTTATGTTAGAAAAAGCACGCATTGGAATTGCTGTCTTAAGCCGATTAGGACTTTCTGCGCCTTCTTTATCTCATGCCACTTTATTAGTGCCTGAAATTCATGCAGCCTTTTTTATTTTGCGTGATGAGCGCCGACTGATTGCGACGCTCAGAACCTAGTTTAAGCAGAAGGCATCTCTACTAAAGCAACATCAACAGCTTTATAATTGGTTAATGTGGCTCTATTTTTTACAGCTAAAAATAATATGCAAAGGCTAAAAATGCCTATAACTGCAAAATCCCAGCCAAAAGGAATGATATTTTTACCACCGAAAGCGCCTAAATAAGAAATCAGCACTAAGCCTGTTAAATAAGGAATAATCCAGACAGCAGATTTCAATCCCCAACTAATGTGATTAATGCTGCCACGTAATGCGGCGATGATAAAAAATCCAAATCCTATACCCATAGCAATAGCTAATTTGTAAATGGTGTCCCAGCCCGTCCAATAGCTAAGCAAATTGCAAAAATAAAAAGCGAGTGGACAAATAATGTAAGCAGCAGGCAGCCGAAAATGCCTCTGTTCTTGTGGTAGTTCAAGACGCATGCATAAAAGTGCAATAGGGCCCATGGAATAGGAAATAACCATACCTGAAACTAAAAAGCTCACCATGGCTTGCCAACCAGGCAAGGGTAAAAACAATAACATGCCTAGTACAAAATTAACGAATATGGCAGCAACAGGAAAATTTTGTTTATTTAAATAAGTAAGCCAACGAGGTAAATAACCGATTTCACTCATAGCATAGAGAATACGCGCTGTGGATGTAACATAAATTAGCCCAGCGCCTGAAGGAGAAACAGCAGCATCAATGTATAACAATTTAACTAGCCAAATTAATCCTAAACCCGCAGCCAAACCTGCAAATGGACCTACATCGCCAGTAAAGGTTAATTGATCCCAACCACCACTTAAAGCACCGGGATTTAAAGCACCGATGAATGCAATTTGTAAACCAATATAAAGCAATAAACAGCAAATAACAGAACCCACGATCGCTAAAGGAATAGCTAGTGCTAAACGTTTTGTTTCACCTGCTAATTCTACGCCGTGTTTAAATCCCGTAAATGCAAAAGCGACACCGCCTGATGCAACTGCAGTTAAAATTGCTTGCCACCCTGTCATAGTAAATGGTGTTACGGTTAAACCAGCAAAATTATTGGAATGAAAACTTGTCATCATTAAAGCAGCAACAGCGATGATAATAACCAGCACTTTAAAAGTGAATAAAATAAAATTAAAACGTACTAAGCCTTTATAACTCGCTACATTTATTATGCAGAATAACAACATTAAGATGGTTGCCCATATTAAACCTAAGTGAGTTAGCACAGGCACATTATTTTCTATAGAAACTAAAGAAGTAAAATAAGTCGATGCATATTGCAAAATAGCCTGCACTTCTATAGGTGCCATAGTGAGTGCTGATAACCAAGCTATCCAACTTAAAATAAAACTGGTTAATGCACCGTGACTTAATTGAGGAATTTGCGCACTGCCACCTGCGACAGGAAATAAAACCGATACTTCTGCAAAAGTTAATGCGACTAATGCTGTTGCAAAACCACCGATAATCCAAGCAATGATAGCTGCAGAGCCTGCAATTTTGGCAGCATAAAGTGGTGCAAATAACCATGCAGAACCAACCATGCCATTAATGCTTAACATTAAAAGACTAATAGGAGTAAAGCGTCTTGCTAAATGCATTATTTTTCTTCCTGTTTTGGAGTATCAAATTGAATATAAAGTGCACCTGTAATGACAATAAAAATTCCTAATAACTGTGTTAACGACATACTTTCATGCAGCAACATAAAACCTAAACAGACACTAACAACAGGTTCAAGTACTGATAAAAGAGAAGCTTTGATAGGACTTATATATTTTAAACCAGACAATAAAAGTTGAATGGGTAAAACGGTTGCAAAAATAGCAATAGCGGCAAGATATATCCATGCATGCCAATCATTGGGAAAATGTAATGTGTGGGTATAACAAGCAACTAATAAAAATAAAAGTGTATTGCCAAAACAAACTAATAAGGTTAGTACACGTACATCTAATTGTTTTGCTATGTGTTTATTACTGTATACATAAATTGCGTAAGAAAGTGCTGCAATGATACCTAAACCCAAGCCTACTATGTTTAACCCTACTGTTTCTTTTCCTTTTAAAAAAATCAAACCTATTATCACTGCTAACAGTGAAATGAAAGTAGGTATAGTAAAACGCCATCCCTCTAATAACCAAGCAAATAAGGTGACAAACACTGGGAAAGAATAAAAAATAACCATTGCCACGCCAGTACCAATATATTGCGAAGCTAAAAAATAAAAAGCAGAAGCACCACTAAAACTAAGTGTGGCAAATAAAGCAATTTTAATTAAAAAACTAGGTTTTTTTTGACTAGGCCAAATGGGTTGCTTTGCAAAAAAACAAAGTAATGCTACACAAGAGGTAGCAATTAAAAACCGCCAAAATAGCATATTTTCTACACTAAAGTGTAAATGAAATAATTGCGTACCTAAGTAACCAATGAAGCCGAATAAGGTACCTGACAATGCCACTAAAAAAGCACCGCGCCATTCAGAAGCATGACCCTTTAAAGGCATAACACCACACCCAATTTTAATTAGAATGCATAAATTCTTGCATAGTTTTTACCTGTTTACTATGAAAAACTAGTCACTCCCAAAGGTAAATGAATACATCTCCAAGCCCGGTTGACTTGCTATTAATTCCAACTCTCCTTCTTTTTGTGAGGGTAGAGAAACCAATAAATAGAGTTGGTGACCTTTCACTTGCAGTGGAGATTGTAAAATACCGTTTACTTTTATTTGTACATCAACAGGTTGGCCACTAACACCCATGACGGCGTAAATTTTGCTCGCATTAAAATGAAGTCTGATTGATGCATTAGCTTTTTCCGCAACAATTTTTTCAGGTAGGATTTGCCAATCGCCGTGTAATGCCCATTGATGCTTAGGTAAATTAGTTGGATAAGTATAGAATTTACTTTCTTGTTTTTGTAGCTTCTCTTCGTTAGCAAAACGATTAGCGCGCTTATATCCTAGATAAATTTCAGGTGTTTGTGAGGCATTGTAAGGTTGATTTTCTTTCACTTCATTACTTGTTGCGCCTAAGCCTAATAAATAACGAATATTATTTTCTATTTCTTCAGGTTTACCTTCTCCAACATGTTCATATACCACTTCGCCTTGTTGATTAATGAGGTAGTGAGCAGGCCAATATTGATTATTGAAATTTTTCCAAGTGAGGAAATTATTATCCAATGCGACAGGATAATGTATTTTAAATTTTTCTACTGCTTTACTAACATTAAGAATATCATGCTCAAATTCAAACTCAGGACTGTGCACACCAATGATGACTAATCCTTTAGATTTATATTTTTCATACCATGCATTCAAGTAAGGAATAGTTCGCGTGCAATTAATGCAAGAGTAAGTCCAAAAATCAATGAGTATGACTTTGTTTTTTAAATCTTCTAGGGTTAGTGGCGAACTATTTATCCATGCATCTATACCAACTAATTCCGGGGCTTTATATGGATTAGCTAATTCGTTTGTTATGCCGCTTGTAGTTTTTTGCACGCTGCAAGCCCTAGCAGTTGACATATTGCTATTTGCATCGTAGGAAAGAAATAAAACCGCCCCAATAATAATCAAGCCTAATAATTTGCGGAATAATGTTGTATGGCGTTTAAAGAAATTAAATTTGTTAAGTATTCTGCGCCCTAGCAACGCAATTAAGAGCATAGGTAATGCAACACCTAAAGTAAAAGATATAAGGGTTAATATACTTTGCAAGGTAGTGGTTTGCATGATCACTTGTACAATTACTGCAGCCAACACTGGTCCGGCACAAGGTGTCCAGATAACACTGACTAAACCTCCAAATATAAAGCCACCCCAAAAACCACTTTGTGGATCGTTAGCAGTTTTTAAAGAATGACCTGCATTAGCAAGACGATTAGTTAAAGAAGTAAAGCGCTCTGATAGAAAAGTGGAAACCATTAATGCGCCTAAAAGCAGCAGTAAAATATAAGAAACTGTTCTTAGCGTATCCGCTTCTATATGCAAAAAGTGAATTAAACTGCGGGTAAATAAAGTTAAGATAGCAAAGGTGGTAACAAATCCCACAATAATGCCAAAAGGACGTGATTTACCACCTGTTAATGAACCTGCTAATATGATAGGAAGAATAGGCAATACACAAGGTGAAATGATTAATGCAAATCCTTCAATAAACGCCAATCCTATATTGGCTATGCTTCCAAGCATATTGATCTCCTAATTTAAATTAGCTTTTTTAATTCTACTATAAATTCCTCTACTTCTGCCTCAAGTGTATTAAACGATGTCATTAATCTAACTTCATTTTTTATTTCATTCCAGACATAAAAATGAAAACGCTGTTGTAATGCATGAATGACATGTCTAGGTAGAATAGCAAATATCGCATTAGCTTCCACTTTTTTTGTAATAGTTACACCCGGTATCGTTTTTAAACTATTAGCTAATAAAGTTGCCATAGCATTAGCATGCGCTGCATTGTGCCGCCATAAATCATTAGTTAACAAAGCACTAAATTGTGCAGCGATAAAGCGCATCTTTGAGGCAAGCTGCATGCTTTGTTTTCTTATATATTGATAATGATTAGCTAAAGAAGGATTTAAAAAAACTACTGCTTCGCCCATCATCATGCCATTTTTAGTTCCGCCAAAAGACAATACATCAATACCAGCTTCTTTAGTAAATTCTGTAAAATTTAATTGTAAACTAGCAGCTGCGTTACTAATACGCGCACCATCCATATGCAAATATAGCTGATGCTGATGAGCAAAATCGGCGAGTGCTTTAATTTCTTCAACTTGATAAAGCGTACCGTATTCTGTGCTTTGGCTAATTGAAATGACTTTGGGTTGCACGTGATGCTGATCACCTACACGTTGCAAGTGATGGGCAATATGCTCTGGCGTAAGCTTGCCATCTTCAGTTTGGGTTAATAATAATTTTGAACCAGTTAACTTTTCTGGCGCGCCGCATTCATCCAATTGAATATGTGCACTAGCTGCGCAAATGATTGCTTGATAAGAATGGGTAAGAGCAGAAAGTGAAGTAACATTTGCCCCAGTGCCATTAAATACAAAAAATACCTGGGCGTCTTTGCCAAAATATTCACGGAATTTTTCTATAGCTTTTGCCGTATGTTGATCACCGCCGTAAGCAGGTGCTGAATCGTTGTTTGCTTCATAAAGTGATTGTAATATAGCCTCATGAACACCTGCATAGTTATCACTAGCGAAATTCTTTTTAATCATTATTATTCTTCTTAGTAAATAGCACCTGTTTGTAATTGCCATAACCAAGCATACATACCATCTTGGTGAATGAGTGATTCATGATCACCAGATTCTGTGATCTCACCATTTTCTAGCACACAAATCCTATCGACATGGCGCACAGTATTCAAGCGGTGAGCAATAATAATGGTAGTGCGTTCTTCAATAATTTTATCTAAAGACCGTTGAATAGCAGCTTCTGTTTCATTATCAACCGCAGAAGTTGCTTCATCTAAAATTAAAATAGAAGGATCTTTTAAAATAGCGCGTGCAATACTTAAACGTTGCTTTTGGCCGCCGGATAACTTTAATCCTCTATCACCTATACGTGTTTTATAACCTTGTGGCATAGTCATGATAAATTCATGGGCTTCAGCTAATTTAGCTGCATCTTCAATTTCTGCTTGAGTAGCATTAAATGTACCGTAAGCAATATTATCGGCTAAAGTACCGTTAAATAAAAATACATCTTGGCTAACATAACCAATGTGACGGCGTAATGATTCTAAATCATATTCTTTTAAATCTTTACCGTCTAATTTTATGCCGCCATGAGTTGGATCATAAAAACGCAGCAATAATTTAACTAAGGTACTTTTACCTGCGCCTGTTCCACCTACAAACCCCACAGTACTACCAGCAGGAATCGTCAAATTTAATTTATTAACGATAGGTTTTTTGGTTTGGTGATAAGCAAAGGTTAAATCTTTAAATTCAATTTCACCTTTAATATAAGGTTTTGGTATATGAGGGCCAGAAGTGATACTAACAGGAGCGCAAAGTAAATTCATTACCCGTCTGATTGATGCCATTGCGCGATAGAAATGATCACTTACTTCAGCTAAATAAGTTAGTGGCCATAATAAACGTTGGCTTAATAAAATTAAGATGCTATAAGCGCTAATGGGTAAATCACCTTGCAGGGTTAATAAACCGCCGTAAACTAACGTCGCTAAAAATCCTACCATAATGGCTAAGCGCACCAATGGTGTAATTGCTGCACTGATACGTATAGCCCGTGCATTAGCTGTTTGATATTCTAAACTTTGTTTCTCAAGTGAATTTAATTCATATTCTTCAGCAGCATAACTTTTGATGGTAGCAATACCCATCATGTTATTCATAAACAGATTATTCAATTCGCCAGCTTTTGAGCGCACTTTTTCATATTCAGGACCAATTAAATATTGAAGATAATAGGCGCCAAACAAAATAAATGGGATTGGAATAAACGCTAATATGGCAACGGTAGGTGATAAAGCAAAGAAAAATAAACCAACAAAGAAAGTGGATGCGATAATGTGAATGACCATATTAATTCCATTATCAAAAAAGCGCTCTAATTGATTAATATCGTCATTCAAAATAGATACCAAGTTACCACTATTCGTATTTTCAAAATACGTCATGTCTGCATCTTGCAAGCGGGTATACGCATCTATACGCAATTGATGCTGTAAGATTTGCGCTAAACTGCGCCATTTAACAGAGTATAAATATTCAAATATGGCTTCTAAAATCCAAACACACAGTGTCAAACCACCTAAGAAGAATAATTGGTGATAAACATTCACTATCCCTAAATGCGCTAGCAAAGAAGTGTGTTGATAAACGATAACATCGATGGCAAGACCAATTAATACCTCAGGTAAAATATCTAAGAAAGTATGCAAAATTGAATAAACCGTCGCTAAAATAAAATCTCGGCGATACGATTTTGCATAATCAAATAGACAGACCAATGCATGTAATGGCGTGTTTTTCATAAGCACATCCGCTTCTTTAATTAGGTGAATTAGTGCGAAAATTAATATATAGATAATTTTTGTGCAATTATTATACAATAAACAGGGGGTTTTGGGAACTAGAATTTACCATTTCTAAATCAATGAGTTACGCATAATTTGTAGGCTAACCCTTTTTTCCAGCTAGCAAATGAATAGGCCAAGTCACTTCATGTGCCTTTTTAGCATCACCCCAGGCAATTTGTAATTCGTTAAAAATCAATGCTACAGGGTTTTGCTTTGTTTGTTTTTGAAACTCTTTCACGGCTGACCAAGTGTTTAAATAGCCTATAAATTCAGGCAAAGTTAATTCTTTTTTGATGCTAAATGGTGGAGTTGGGATTTTTTGAAATGGAAATAAAATGTCTGTATAAGCTTTATCAATATAGCGCCTCTCGGGTGGCCAATAGTGATCGCCTAGCATTTTTTCATATAGCACTTTTACTACTTCATTCACTTCAGGTGAAATATTGCCTAAGGAATAACACCACGCTGCTAACACACCTTGTGGTTTTAACACACGCTTAACTTCTTTATAAAATTTAGGCAGGTCAAACCAGTGTAATGCTTGAGCAACTGTAATTAAGTCCACACTTTCATTAGCAATGTCTGTTTTTTCTGCCGGACATACTTGGTAAAAAATATTTGGTTTTTGTATAGCAACAGCAAGCTGAGCTTCACTTATATCCGTTGCAATTACTTGATCAAAATAATTCGCTAATTCACTAGCTGCTTGTCCATTACCTGTTCCACAGTCCCATGCTAATTGGTGATTGGGTATTAAGGTAATTAGATATTTATATAAATTGCTGGGGTAATCAGGACGAAATTGTAAATAGTTAGCCGATTTATCGCTGAAATGTTGTTGGTAGTTCATCGTTCTTCAGTTAAAAATGCTTTCAAACGATTCCATAAGGAAGTGAGAAATGTTTCTGGTGGTGGAGCAGGTAACGTTTCTACATGTTCAATTTGTCTGCGTGTTAAAACAAATAATTCACAATCTGTTTCTGCGCGTGCCGTTGCAGGATGTTTAGCACGTTCACTGTATTCTTCCATACCTAATACAGTATAAGATTCATATAATCTAGCTATGGTTTCTTTTTCGTGCTGAGTAATTAAAACTACACTACCCGCTGCGATAAAATAAAATTCATTGGCAAACGAACCTTCTTTGTAAATTGTATTGCCAGCTTTTACATTATTTTTTTTAATAATTCTTGCTAAGGCTTGAATTTTATCGATAGATAAATCTTTAAAAAGATGAGATTGCTGTATGAAATTCATTAATAAAATTTGGTCGCCTGCATTTTTTAGTGCTGGGTAAGCAACTCCAGGTCTTTGCAAAAAGTTTTGGAAATCTCTTACATCAAAAGATAACAACACCATAGGCTCTATGGCCGTCACATCAGCAGTACGAATACCTAAGCGAGAAAAATAACCGGTTCCTGCTAATCCTATTGCATCTCCCTTTTTAAGAGTAGCAATATCCATAGTCGTTGACTTATCTGCTAGTTTTACGTCTCGAGTGACTTTAGCTTTACCTGAAACGATTAGATAAACACTATCGACTATATCGCCTTCTTTAGTGATGACCGTTCCTGCATTTACTTTTATTTCTTTTGCTACTTGGGCTAATTCGCGTATATCTTTATGATTAAGTAGGTAAAATAAAGGATATTTGGAAATAATAGATTCGTAATCAGCTAATGATAACCTCTTTGTTTCTGGCCGTTGATCCATCATCGCTCATTACCTAGTAGTCCAAATTTTTATTTTAATATTTGGCAGAAAATTAATCAATAAAAAGCCATTGAGAAATGTTTAAGGTTAAGTATAATGGAAAGATTAACGTGAGACTAACGCCATGAAGCACCTTTCGCAATAAATAAACAAATCGCAAAACCCTCATTTAACTGTTTATTTTATAAAGCGAGTGCCCAGTATGTCTCAAAATACGACGCCTTCTATCCGAAGTGAAATCAAAGAATCCCTTACTTTAGGTCTTCCCTTAATTTCTTCCCAATTAATTTATGCCTGCAGCGGCTTTATAGGCACTGCTATGGTTGCGCGCTTAGGTGAAGAAGCATTAGCAGCAAGTATATTAGTTTCAATGACCTGGATGACTTTATCTGTCTTATTCTTTGGTATCGTTAATGCAGTCAGTGTATTGGTATCTCATCAATTTGGCGCTAAAAACGTGTCAGCCATTAGCGAAATCATGGGACAATCTTTTATTCTAGGTATCCTTGTTAGTATTGCTATGGGCTTAGTGTTACTGAGTATGCCCTTCTTTTTACATTTAACAAAGCAACCACCTGAAGTATTGCGCTTAGCTCATCAATATATGTTTGCCTTACTTTGGACTATCCCCGGGCTTATTCTTCTTATTATTTATGAGCAATTTTTAGCGGGTATCAATCAAGTTAAATTTGTTTTGCGTATTAGCTTATTAATCGTTCCCATTGAAATCCCACTCATTTATTTGCTCATTTTTGGGAAATATGGCTTTCCTAAATTAGGTATAGCGGGCATTGGTTATGGCTTTGCTATTACTTATACATTAACAGCCGTGGTTTTAACTTTTATTTTTCTAACTTCTAAAAATTATCAAAAGTACGGGATTTTTAGTAATTTTAAGAAAATTAACTTTAATTGGTTGTTTGAATTAATTCGGGTAGGTTTACCTATGGGATGTATGCATCTTATAGAAGTAAGCACATTCGCTATCATTACTTTTTGGCTTGCTAAATTTGGTACAACAGTCCTTGCCGCTCATCAAATTGTATTTCAATACTTAGGTTTTACAATTACGCTAGTTTTTGCTATGTCTCAAACCGTAACTATTCGTGTGGGACATGCAGTCGGTCGTTTACATACACAAGGTATTCAATATGCTATCTACGTAGGAATGGGACTTAGTTTTATCTGTGTTGCTTTCATTGCTTTAGCATTTTATTTAATACCCACTTTCTTCTTAAGTTTAGATGTAAATGTTCACGATAATGCTAACAAAGAATTAATTTATTATGCTTCCATTTTGTTGGCGATAAGCGGCGTATTAATACTCTTTGATAATTTTAGGATTATTGGCTTTGGTGCATTACGCGGCTTAAAGGATACACGATTTCCTATGTATGCTTCCTTTATCTCATTTTGGTTAATTGGATTAACTGCTGCTTACCTATTAGGCTTTGTTTTAAATTGGCAAGCAGCAGGTATTTGGTGGGGCTTAGCATTTGGCATCGGTTGTGGGGCGATTATTGTTTTTATTCGATTACAATTTTTATTAAAACGTTTAGATGAAAATACATTAATTAAAATTAGGAAATAATTCATTACCGTCGTCATCCCCGCAGCTTTTGGCGGGGATCTGTGTCAATCACGTGAGATCCCCGCCAAAAGCTGCGGGGATGACGGGGATCAGGATCTTATTTCATTAACCGCGACATAAAAATAGCTGCACGTTCAGTTTGCATCGCTATAGAAGGAATCTCAATCGATTCTATTACCGAATGCGCACCCCAACCTACCGGCCCAAGGCCTGATAAATTAGAAGGAACAATATCAGCAACAAAAGAAATATCTCCTGCCCCTCTAAGACCTGCAGGCAAAGGTTTAATAGCGCCCTGGCCTAAATCTTTACTCACTTCACTATATTCCTTAAGCAAAGCTAAATTATTTTCTTTTTCTATCATAGCTGGTATTCCTGCCTCAAAGCTCACTGTAGAAGAAGTACCAGGTAATGCCTCTTTACTAATCGCTTTTAGTTGAGTTTCAAATTTCTCTTTTTGTTTCTCATTTAAAAACCGATAATCGCCTTTAATAATAGCTGTTTTTGCAATAACATTGGCTTTACCAAAAACGGATGCTTGTCCTGTTTCTTTGGTATAACTTACCTTAGTTCCCCCTGCAATTAATCCAGGATTAAACACTAAATCTTTTTCTTCACCAAATGTTTTACGTAATTCATTTAGCAAACGACCTGCTTCAAAGATAGCACCTGCACCTGTATTTTTTTCAAAGATGGTTGCTGAATGCGATTCATTTCCTTTAACTGTAACTAACCACTGGCTCACACCACGCCTTGCTATGGTGAGTGTTTCAAGTGTGACAGCAGGTTCAAAATCTAAGGCTATCTCTTTTCCTTTTGCGGCTTCAACTAATGGCTTTCTTGAAATACTTGTAGGTTTACCCGATTCTTCTTCATCGCCAGTTAATACAACAGTCATATTTGCATGCTGCAATAAGTGTTGCTGGTGCAATGCCTTTAATGCAAACAATAAAACAACCAATCCACCTTTATCATCAATCACACCGGGGCCTGATGCACTCAGTTTTTTCTGTGAAAATTTCTTGGTGTGACTAGGATTAAAAACGGTATCTAAATGTCCTATTAATAATAATGATTTGCCTTTGCCATGGTGTTCTGCAATCAATGTGCCTGCATGTTTCATATTTGCTGGCAAATACGCCCAATGTGTTTTAAATCCTAGCTTGTTGAGTTCAGATTGCATAACTTTCCCAACTTGATACACGCCTTTAGGATTCGTAGTGCCACTTTGTATGTTGACTAATTTTTCTAATAAATGAAGTTGAGCTTGTTTTTGTTTGGCGATGTAGCTTTGTATATTTTTCTCTAATGGAGATAATTCAGCATAAGAGAGCGGGGTAAAAAGAATAAGTAAGAGACAAAATGCTTTTTTCATGCTTAATCTCCATATGAAAAACACTTGGCTTTGATAACTTGTCATCCTGAGCGCAGCGAAGGATCTGTTTTAATTTGTTCACGGAGAATTAAGCAGATCCTTCGCTGCGCTCAGGATGACATAAGGTTAGCTATTGTCGCTACATTTTAACGCATAGCAATAATATTATATTATTTTAGTTAATCTAAATAAAATTTCTCTCCCCGCACTCGCTATCGCCTGATCTGTCGCTGAGCGATTAGTCAATATGACTATGCCGGATTTTTTATTTGGAATTAATGCAATGTAGGTACGAAAACCTTTTGTTGCACCCGTTTTATCAATTAAGGCATTACCATCAAACGTTGGCTTTTCAGGCATATCAATTACATTGACGCTGCCTAATGCAACTGGGCCGGTTTCTTCTCCTTTGACCAACTCTTCAATATTAGTTTCATCAATCTCATGAATTTCCCAGCCAAGTCCTTGGGATTTATCAGGGAGTTTGACATAGACAGATTGAGTCATACGCATAGGATAAAAAATCTTTTCTGGGGTACCTGGCAAACCAATTGAGGCTGCAAGAAAATGCTGCATATCACCCGCTGATGCTTTTGCATCGCCTGCGCCAGATAGCATAGGTTTTATTGTTTCATTGGTTACTGGTAATCCTTTAAGGCTGTAACCTTGCGCAACAAATTTTTTATATTGCTTTGGCACAGTGATGCCTATTGGTTGCATACCTAAAGGTGAAAGAATTTGTTTAACGTATAACTCTTGAATATTTTTTTTAGTCACTTGTTCTATTGCAGCACCCAATATACCTATACCTAAATTTGAATAACGCCATTTTTCATTGGCGGCATAAGATAAAGATTCATTAGTTAATGCTTTTTGCAATTCAGCACTACTATATACTTCCTTATCTAAGCTAAAAGGGAGACTTGAGGTATGTGTTGCTAATGTTTGCAAGGTAACAGCATCAAATTGCGATGGTAGAGTAGGAAAATATTTTTTAACTGAATCCGTCAATTGCATACGCGACATATCGACTTCTTCAGCTAATAACAAGCTAGTCATTACTTTTGTAATTGACCCTAATTCAAAAATGGTCTTCTGCGTAACCGGTGTATTATGCTTTTTATCAGCGACGCCAAAATAATAAGATTGAGCTGCCCCATTTGCATAAATTAATACAGCAGCACCTGGTATTTTATTTTCTTGCATATAATCAGACATGATACTTTTTATCATGTCTGATTCTTGTGGGGATGGTTGAGCTAAACTACTAATGGAAATGAAAGCAGATAAAGTAAAACAAGTGAATTTAATCCATTTCTTCATATTTTTTCTCTTAATAAAATAAGTTTTCTAATCCCTAAATCGTAACAATATATCTTGATAAGCATCTATTCTTCTGTCGCGTAAAAAAGGCCAGCCGCGTCTTACTTGTTCATTTCGTTTCAAATTAAGATCAGCAAGCATGACTTGTGGTTTATCAAGGCTCGCTTCTGCTAATATTTCACCTTGAGGGCCTGTAATAAAACTTGTTCCCCAGAATTGAATGCCTTGCTTAGAATTTGGTGTTGCTGATTCAAATCCAGTACGGTTAGCAACCATAACCGGTAAACCATTTGCAACCGCATGCCCGCGTTGTACTAACATCCAAGCTTGACGTTGGCGGTTCTTTTCATCTTCATCACTTTCTTGTGAACCCCAGCCTATAGCCGTAGGGTAAAGTAAAATATCTGCGCCTGCTAATGCCATCAAACGTGCAGCTTCTGGGTACCATTGATCCCAGCACACTAAAATACCTAATTTACCTACACTTGTTGGTATAGGCGTAAAGCCGATATCACCGGGCGTAAAATAAAATTTCTCATAATATCCAGGGTCATCAGGAATATGCATTTTTCTATATTTACCAGCCATGCTTCCATCTTTTTCAAATACAACCGCTGTATTGTGGTAAAGGCCAGGAGCGCGTTTTTCAAATAAGGAAGATACCAATACAATTTGTAATTCTTTAGCAATGCTTGCTAACTGTTCTGTGCTCGGTCCTGGAATAGTTTCTGCTAAATCGCACATGTCAGCATTTTCTGTTTGGCAGAAATATAAACCTGTATGTAACTCTTGCAGTAAAACCAACTTCGCTCCTTGATTTGCAGCATGGCGAATTGCTTCCACACTTTTGGCTAAATTTTCCTTACGATCAGCTGTGCAAGTTTGTTGAACGATAGCGACACGTAAAGTCATCACACTACTCCTCTGGGTAATTGCATGGTCATGCAGTGAATGCTGCCATACCATTGAATAATAGGAACAGAAGGGATGGGAATAATTTTATGCTGCGGAAAACATGATTTTAATGTGTGTAGTGATTTTTCATCTGCTTCATCATCATAAATAGGAGCAAGTATTGCATCATTAAGAATAAGAAAATTAGCATAGCTTGCTGGCAAACGCCTGCCGTCATAATCTGCATAACGCGCTTTAGGCCAAGGTAAAGGGATAAGGCGATAGGGTTCACCTTCAAAATTAGTGAAGGTTTTTAACTCTGCTTCCATTGCTTGTAATGCAGCATAATGTTCATCAGTTTCATCATCGCATTGAATGTAGCAAATCGTTTTTTCATCTACAAAACGTGCTAAGGTATCAATATGACCATCCGTATCATCGCCTGCTAAATAACCGTGATCTAACCATAGTACGCGCTTTATGCCGAATAAAGTTTGCAGCTTTTTTTCTATGGCTTCTTGAGTTAAGTGGGGATTGCGTGTTTTTGCAAGTAAACAACTACGCGTTGTTAAGAGTGTTCCCTTTCCATCAACTTCTATACCGCCGCCTTCTAATACCATATCAATCGTTTTGATATTGGCATCAGCAAATGCTGATTGAGCATATAAAGAACGGGTAATTTCATTATCAAATTCAGCAGGATATTTATCACCCCAACCGTTGAATGTGAAATCTAATAAAACATTCGCTTCACCTTGCTTTACCGTAATAGGACCGTGATCTCTTACCCATACGTCATTAGAGGGTGCTTGATAGAAAGCAACTTGCGCTAAATTAACATTCGCATCACGTAAGTAGCTTTCTATATGCTTTTTATGTGCATCATCGTAATGAGTAATAATTAACTTTGCACGCTCAGTAATATGCAAAGCAATTTGCGCAAAGATAGGATCGACATCAGTTAATGTTTCAGCCCAAATAGTTTCACTATGAGGCCAAGTTAACATTACACCACTTTGTGGTGACCATTCAGGAGGAAGGAAATAGTTTTCACTTGTCATTATATTACTCCTCGAAATAGGTATAGCCTTTTAACCCTGTTAGCAAGTCATTAAAATATTCTTCTTGCTCTGCTTTGTTTAAATCAGAACGATTTAATTGATGACGATAGGAATGTAATAATTCTTCACCATTAAAATCTACATGTTTAAGTGAGGCTTCAACCGTATCACCTTCTCTTGCATGGACTAATTGATAATCACCATTTTCTAACATTTGTACATGTATAGAATTAGTGTCGCCAAATAGATTATGCAAATCGCCTAAAATTTCTTGATAGGCACCAACTAGAAAAATTCCCATTAAATACGGCTTATTAGGATCGTATGGCATTAAAGGCAACGTGCTTTCTAAACCGTAATTATTGACGTAGCTATTAATTCTACCGTCAGAATCGCAAGTAATATCGTGCAAAATACCACGCAGAGGTGGAGCATCTGCAAGGCCGGATAGGGGGATAATAGGGAATACTTGATCTATTGCCCATGCATCAGGCAGTGATTGAAATAAAGAAAAATTACAAACAAATTTATGCGCTAATTTTTCATTTAATTCATCTATCATATCGCGATGCGCACGCACACTGGGTTTAAGTAAATCGCGCAGCTTAAAACAAGTGGCATAATAAATTTGCTCAGCGTAAGCGCGCTCTTTTAAGCCTAATAAACCATGAATATACATGGTATGAATTTCTGACATCCAATGGCAGGCATCGTGATAACCTTCGCGTGCTGTTTTTTCACAAAGATTAGCATAACTTTCCCATAACTCGTGCAATATAGGTAAATGCTCATCTTCTGGTGGATTTAATTCATCAATTTCGCATACCGATTCACTAGCAATAATGTTAGTGATGATCATAGCGTGATGCGCGGTAATCGCTCTGCCTGATTCAGTCACAATTTGCGGATGAGGAAGATTGTGCTGATTACACATATCAGAGATGGTATAAACCACATTGTTAGCATACTCTTGTATACTGTAGTTCATAGAACAAAAACTGCGAGAACGTGTGCCTTCATAATCAATGCCTAAGCCACCGCCTACATCTATGGTATCAATCGGTGCACCTAGCGAACGTAATGTTTCATAATAACGTACCCCTTCGTGCATACCGCGCTGAATGTCAGCGATATTTGCTAATTGTGAACCCATAAAGAAATGCAATACACGCAGCCAATGTAATCTATTTTTTGCACGCAGCGTCTCAACTACTTGCAACAGCTGCGGCGCGGAAAAACCAAATTTTGATTTTTCACCACCTGATTCTTGCCACTTACCTGCACCGACTGATGAAAGCCTGACTCTAACTCCTAAGCAAGGTTCTAAATTTAATTTTTCTGCTTCTTCAAGCGCTAAGGTTAACTCAGAAAATTTTTCTAAAATAATATAAACTTGATGCCCTAAGCGTTGACCGATTAATGCTAAACGAATGTATTCTCTGTCTTTATAACCATTGCAAATAATGACAGGCATTTCTTCATTTAAATGCCCTAATGCAGCCAATAATTCAGGTTTACTTCCTGTTTCAAGACCAACCGGAAATTTTCCATTATTTAAAATAGATTGCACCACATGGCGCTGCTGATTCACTTTGATGGGATAGGCGCTTAAATATCCCCCTTGGTAATCGTGACTTTTAATCGCGTTATCAAATGCATGATTTAAAATTTGTATACGCTTTCTAAGCATATCAGGGAAACGTAACAATACAGGAAAACTAAGACCAGCTTCTGTAATTTTTTCAGCTACTTCTTTTAAATCAACGTGTACTGGATTGCAAAAACCATGAGGGCGCGCTAATAGAGTACCTTTTTCTCCTACATCGAAAAAACCATCACTCCACTGCGTTACATGGTACATATCGCGAGCATGTTGAATAGACCAATCAGACATGATGCATTACCTATAATAAAAGACTAAAAAAATTCTCCGATATGTATGACATACCGGAGAAAATAATAAGACCTTATTCGGTCAGCAGTGTAATTAGGCTAATTCGCACTCAGCCGCTTGCATAAACAATTTGCTATACTCACGTGCTTTACGTTGCTGCGTAGCATGTTTGTTGTAGGCGTAGCCCGCGATTAATGGGAATGCAATGGTTGCTTCACAAAATACCATTTGCTCGTGTACAACAGAAACTTTACCCCATGAGCAAGCTTCGCGCAGAGTTGAACCTGATAATGCGCCATCTCTTTCATCCGCAACGGTAATTTGCACAGCATATTTATGAAGAGGAACTTCGGCACCTAATAATTCTGCTGCTACAACAACGTCTTGAGCAAAGTTTTTAGGAACGCCGCCGCCTATCATTAATAAGCCAGTTTCTTTAGCTGAAATTTTTAATTCAGTTAATTCGCGAAAATCTTTAACGGAGTCAATGCTTACATGTTTTTTAGGATTAGCAACTTGATGCATCACTAAACCAAATCCAGCGCTGCAATCAGAGAAAGCTGGAACAAAAATAGGAATATTTTTTTCGTATGCTTTTAGAACTATAGAGTCTCTATTTTTAGCATGCGTATCTAAATACTTACCCATTTCTTGCAAAAATTCGCGTGAAGAATAAGGTTTAGCTTCCATATTGTTTGCAATTTGGCAAACGGTGTCATCGCAAATACGTAATTGATCTTCGTCAATTAATGTGTCGTAAATTCTATCAATTGCTAATTCTTGTAAATGTAAATCGTCTAAATGAGGGGAACCCTGATAGTGCTTAAAGCCTAATGCTTCAAAAAAATCTTGGTCAACAATGTTTGCCCCGGTTGAGACAATCACGTCTATCATATTATTTTCAATTAAATCTAAAATTGGCTTTTTTAAACCTGCAGAGATGAGAGAACCAGCAAGGCAAAGGATCACGCCGCAATTTTCATCCGTCAACATTTGGTCGTAAATCTTAGCAGCACGCGCTACGTTTCTAGCTTGAAATGCTGTTTCTTGCATTCCATCAATTAACGACACAAAATCAAATTTAGTAATATCTAAGTGACGTACTTCTTTCGACAGCAATTCTGCCTTGGTTTGTTTTCCCATCAAGATTCTCTCCGCAATAAAAGGTTGTGATTAAAAACAAATAGAGCGTCATTATCCAAAAATGAGTCAATATTGCAAGGAAAATATATATTGCGGGCGGTTATGAGGAAGTGAAGATGATACCACTATTGTCATACCGCGCAGCTTTTAGCGCGGGACCCAGTGACTTACTAATATCTCTACTAAAACAAATCGAGTAATAAGGCTACTATTATGAAAGGCGCTGGGTCCCGCGCTAAAAGCTGCGCGGTATGACAATAGTGGCGCTCCTATCGCACTATTTCACTGAGTTTATTAACTGCTCCATGAATTTCTTTAATATCTCAATAGTATTAATCGAAGCCTGAATCCCAAAAATTTCCTTTAATTTATCAAGGTTTTGATAAGCAAGCTGAGTATGATTACCTTGCTGCCATGCAGCTACTTTAAGCGGTAGTTCAATGCCAATAGCTGGATTTTCCAACATCAACGTCGTCCCAACCTGAGGGTTACCAAATACCAAGACTTCCTCAGGCGGCATGGTTAATCCTACCTCTTCTGCCGCTTTGCCGTGATTTATCCTAGCAAAAATCTTTACCCCTTTTTCTTTAAGCTTGACCTCCAATTTGTCCATCACCTGCTTAACAGAATCAGTAGTGGTATGAATGATAAGAAAATCTTGCATAACATCCCCTTTCAATGCGGTTAAATATCTGTCTCCATGACAGCTACAGTATGGTGGTAAAGCTTATCCTCGCCTATGTGTCGCCAGCCTAAACGTTGATACCACTCAGGAATCGTTTTATCTAAAGCTAATAAATAAAGTTTAGAATAAGATAGCTTGGTAGCTTCCGTTTTTACTTTCTCGATTAATCGTTCACCAATTTTTTGTTTACGATAATCAGGATGGACTATGACACTGCCTAGCCAGGGTGTTAAATCTTCTCTAATTCCATCATTTTCTCTGAGCGATGCCATCGCAACAGGTTTACCTTGCACGAATGCCACAAATGTCAGTGGCAAATCGTGGGTATTAGCATGGCCTTGGTAAGTAGAAATAGCTTTCTCCACACTGGCATTAGGAATCCATTCTTCGCCCAATTCATTAAACCAAAGTTCTGCCAACGCCGGGATAACGTGTGGGCATTCAGCTAACAATTTAATTTCAATTTCAGTTTTCATACGCAGCTCTTAAGATAATTTTTTAACTTGCTCAATTAAGTCATCGACGACTTGTGGATCTGACAAGGTAGATAAATCGCCTAAATTATCCACTTCTTGATTTGCAATTTGCCTTAGAATTCTACGCATAATTTTGCCAGAACGTGTTTTAGGCAGTCCTTTTGCAAATACAATGGTTTGTGGAATGGCAATAGCACCTATTTCTTTACGCACTGTATCTATTAATTCTTTTTTTAACGTATCGGAATTGTCATAGCCTGTTTTTAATGTAACAAAAGCATAAATACTTTGTCCTTTTACATGATCTGGGACACCAACTACCGCTGATTCAGCGACAGCGGGATGACAAAGTAATGCACTCTCAACTTCTTCTGTACCAATTCGGTGACCTGAGACTTTGATTACATCATCGCTACGCCCAGATATCCAAAAATATCCCTCTTTATCGCGATAAGCTTGATCACCTGTTAAATACATACCAGGAAATTCCTTAAAATACGTTTCTACAAAACGCTCTCGATTGTTATAAATAGTTTGCATCATACCTGGCCATGGCTTAGTAATGACTAACTTACCCATTTGGCCATCTGCGACTTCTTTACCTTTATCATCAACGACTTTAGGTTCTACACCGAAGAAAGGCCATGAAGCAGAGCCTGGTTTAAGCGGTGTTGCACCAGGTAAAGGTGTAATCATGATGCCGCCAGTTTCTGTTTGCCACCAAGTATCAACGATAGCGCATCTATCTTCACCCACTACGTGGTAATACCATTCCCAGGCTTCTGGATTAATAGGTTCACCAACCGTACCTAATACTCTTAAAGATGTTCTCTTGGTTTTTTTAACCCAGTCATCACCTTCTTGGCGCAATGCACGTAAAGCAGTGGGTGCAGTATAAAAAATAGAGACTTGATGTTTATCTATTACTTCCCAGAAGCGTGATGGAGAAGGAAAATTAGGCGTACCTTCAAATATCACTGTCGTTGCACCGTTTAACAAAGGTCCGTATACAACGTAAGTATGGCCTGTTATCCAACCAATATCCGCGCTACACCAATAAATATCTTGTGGATGATAATCAAAAACTAATTGGTGAGTCATAGCAGCAAAAACTAAATAACCACCTGTACCGTGTAATATTCCTTTTGGTTTACCTGTTGACCCTGAAGTATATAAAATAAATAAAGGATCGTTAGCATCTAAAATTTCTGGTTCACAATCTGCATCAACAATTTGCATTGCTTCGTGATACCAAATATCACGTTTTTGCCAATCAATTTTGTTATCTGTTCTTTTTACCACAATGACATGTTGTACTTGTGGACAGGATACTAACGCTGTGTCGACATTAGCTTTAAGAGGAATTTTTTTTCCACCCCTCATTCCTTCATTTGCAGTAATAACTAATCGACAATCTGCATCATTGATACGTGTATGCAACGATTCAGCTGAAAACCCACCAAAAACAACAGAATGAATGGCACCTATGCGCGCACAAGCAAGCATAGCAACAACTGCTTCTGGAATCATAGGAAGATAAATACAAACTCTATCTCCTTTTTTTACACCATATTTTTTTAATACATTTGCAAATTGACAAACTTCTCTATGCAAATCATGGTAGGTAATCTTTTTAGAATTACCTTCATCACTTTCCCAAATAATAGCAATTTTATCTGCGTGTGTTTTTAAATGCCTATCTAAGCAATTATACGAAGCATTTAATTTTCCACCTGCATACCAAACCACATCTAGCAAATCAAAACCACCTTGTAACACTTTTTCACTGGGTTCAAACCAAGTGATGTATTTTTTTGCCTGCTCTTTCCAAAAACCTTCTGGCTCTTCTAATGAGCGTTGATATAATTCTTTATATTGTTCTTGGTTAATATAAGTATCCTTTAACAACACGGGGTATATATCGTGACTCATCACGTTTATTCCTTGTACTGATGATGTTTTCAGCATTTAAAGGTAAAGAATATCATGATTATTAATAAGCTCTATAAAGATAATTATAAAAATTTTTTAGGTAGCTATTTTCTAGTATTAAGTTTAAGTAATTTAAAACTACTGTTGGCTAATTGATTAACATCAATTTTTCTAATTGCTACTCTTATAAAATTAATCTCCAAGTCGAAATTATTCTGAAATGAGGAGATAGAAATGTTAAGAACCATACAATTTAATTGGGAGAATTATCTTAACGTCATATCACACGAATTAGATAAATTAGAAAAACAAGAAAATGAAGAAAAAAAGCGAGATTATAAAAATAAAATTTCTGATAATATTTCGAAAATGTGGGCTTCACTCTATAAAGAAATACAATTTACCCAACATGAAGAAAAGCATGATAAAGATAAAATTACAGAGCTCAACGGTCTATTAGCTGCAATGAGAGCTGATACTGCTTTTACTGAAAACGAACTAAAACAAATACAGTCTCAATTTAAAGACTATGAGAAATTCCTCAAACAAGATATAGAAAAACTTCAATATTTAACTCAGATTAGGTCAAAATTAATTGATTTAAAGCATCACTGGGAAAAAATAACAAATACAGTATTTTCAATGGATCAACAATACAAACGTACGCATATTGGATTATTGGAACAACAATTATTATTTAAAGAATTTAAACAAATCAAGAAAAGCGAAACTGTAGAAATGGATGAGAAGATAAACTCTCTGATAGAAAAAATCAGTGAAAAGAAAAGGCTATGGGAAAATCAATTAACTAAATTAAAAGCTGCTATTGATATAGATAACAAGAGTAGCGAAACTGCTAGATCAATTGGTTTAACTGGCAAAGCAAAGCGATATAAAGAAGATATAAATGTGTTAGAAAAAAAACTGAATGAAACAAAAGATTTTCTAACTCTGCTAGCAGAATTAGAAAAGAAAATTTCTTCATTTAAGAATGAAAAACCAAGAGAGCGACCCTCACCAAATTAAGTAGTAAATTAATAACGTTTAGTTTTAAAAAATAAACGTTTCGATACAATTCATTAAAAATTTAAACAACGATGATTTCAAACTAGGCTTAAGTTATCCCCAGATTCTGGGGATAACTTGTGGAATAAACTGTTAGTGGGGATGTATAACCCAGCGGAATATTTGTTCCCTAACGGCGTTTGGCTGCTTCTTAGGACTAATTTAACTAATGTAATTTAATTGTACGGAATTTCCTGAAGAAATGATTGTCCACGCTAAGTACGACTTAAAACGCATTAATGACTGTTTGTGGTCAATTTTCAGTTCTCATCCTAATTGGCGCAATAGGTATTTATTTACCTATAGGGGGTATGATAAATTTAGTTCAATCACCATCATAATCTAAGGACAGAAATATGGTTGGTAAAACCAAAGGCTTTACTCTTATTGAACTTGTTATTGTCATCGCCATCATTGGTATTTTAGCTGCTGTTGCAATTCCTAAATTCATAAGCTTATCTTCAAATGCTCAAACTGCTGCAACCACTGCCGTTGCTGGTGCTTTATCTGCTGCTAATGCTAACAATTACGCTGCACGCTCATTAAATAGCTCTTTCGGAAGTGCGGTTGCTAACTGCACCGACATTGGCACTTTATTACAAGGTACTTTACCTACAGGTTATACTATTACCCCTACCGACGTTGCTGTTGGCGCAACTGTTTCCTGCACCTTGACTGGCCCAGGCTCAACCACCGCTAACTTCATTGCGACTGGCATCAGTTAGTTAAAACTTAGCCTTTACTGGAGAGTTATGAATTTATACCAAGCTGCTAAAACGGGCTTTACACTCATTGAATTAGTTATAGTAATTGCAATCATTGGTATTTTAACTGCTATTGCTATTCCAAAATTCATCAGCCTATCATCCAATGTACAAGCTGACTCAACAATTGCTGTTGCAGGTGCCTTATCTGCTGCAAACGCCAACAATTTTGCAGCGCGCTCACTGAGCTCATCCATAGGCTCAGCTGTAAGTAATTGCACAGATGTCGCCAACTTATTACAAGGTGGCTTACCAGCTGGCTACACCATTATCCCAGCGGTTGTAGCTGTAAATGCCACTGTGACTTGCACATTATCAGGCCCAAGCTCAACGACTGCTACCTTTACTGCAAAGGGTGTGACTTAATCTTAAAGGAAGCTATCCTGCAAAGTTTGCAGGATAGCTACTATTTCTTCTCTGCTCTTTTGCTGATATAACTAGCAAGCTATTCCTTCTTCATGGCACATGCCATCCAAGAAACCCCATAACGCTTTAGCTGCTTCGCGTGTGGCACGTTCTGCTTGAGCTGGTTCAACGTATTGCTCAATTAAGCTTGCAACTTGCGCAGAATGTCCAACATCGTATTCTTCATGAGCCGTGAAGAAAGCTAATGTTTTTTCATCTTCAATGCCGTAGTGCGCTTTAAGACCCGCTATTTTAGAAGTAGAAATGTTAGGGACTTGATATTCATAGGCATATAGAGCGCATAAACCATCGCGCCAATCACGTTGTGCTAATTCGTAGTATTTGTTTACCATTTCATTTGTTTCTTTGAATGCTACCTCATTTTGCACTGTCTCTTGAGTCACACCTAATCCTTGAGCAAACTGCATCCATAGAGCAGGATGATCTGTTCCGTGAATTTCTTCATCGACTAAGTTTTCTAGCAATACTTTACGCGCAGCAATAACTGGGCAATTTGTATGCACACGTGACACAAAGCGAGGAAAAGATTGTACTTGATGGTAATACTGCGCAGCATAGCATTGTAAATTACCTTTAGTTAATAACCCTTGATTCCAAGCTTGATAAAAAGTGTGTGTTAATAAATCAAATTCGCCAATAATTTCATTTAAACGGGTAATAAGCTGCATTCTCATTTACTCCTTATCATTAATGAGATAAATCTAAATTAGATTTAAGCTAGCGATTATCAGTGTTTACAAGGCGAGAATGCAAGAAGCTCATTTCAGGCTATCCCTGACAGGAAAGACTGAAATGAGGAAATCGTTAGGCGGCGATTGGGTGTGGTTTTTCTCGCACTACATGGTGTGCTTGCCAGCCCTCACTATAAGCTTCAGGAATGAATTCGACTGCATCGCCAATGATAAATTGGTCAAATTGAGGATAACTAGTATTGGTTATACTAAAATAATATTCGTTACCATCCGTACCATTAATAAAGCCATAGCCTTCTCGTGTATTAAGGCGAGCAACATGACCGTGCAATAAATCACTATGCGTTTTTACTCTTCCGTGACGTTTGCGGCAATGCTCTTCCAATTGTCTTGTAATTGCATTAAATGCCTCACGCACCGCGATATACATATCTTGATCATTTTTATGCGTTGCTACGAATTCCTTGCCAGGGACTGTCACATTAATACGAATATTAAATAATTTGCCCTGGCGCTTATGCTTCTGCAGCATTTCCAGCACGATTCTGCAGCTATTAATTCGATTATAAAATTGATTCAATTTATTAGCGCGTTTACGTATTAGAGATAACAATGCAGCGGAAGTGAGAAAATCACGAGCAGTTATTTGAACAGGCAGTTGCATAAAATTGCCTCCCGTAATTATTATTAAAATGCTCGTCCCTAATTAGCCTAAATTTATTCCTTATTTTTTAAATTCGTATAATTTCAGTATAGCGCATTCCACTTAAACAAGGTTAGTATTTTGCTAAGCTATTCATTATTCGGTTAATTCTGCTCGTTGCGGCATAAAATAACTATTAACCATTGCCGGAGTTACCTCTTCTAATAAGGCAGGAGACCAGTTAGGTGCTTGATCTTTATCAATAATCAGTGCGCGAATACCTTCAAAAAAATCATGGTTTTGTAAGAAGTGAGAAGCGAGCATAAATTCTTGATGCATGCAGGCATCAAAGTCTAACAACTTACCTTCGTTTAATGCTTTTAAGGTGACTTTTAAACTAGTCGGTGATTTTTTAGCTAACATAGTAACTGCATCCATACAAAGCAGATTAGAACTTTGTTGTAATGCTTGCATAATATCTTCCATGGAATGGTGAGAAAAACATGCATCTAAAATAGCTTGCTGATCTAATAAAAACGAAGTCGCAACAGGCTGTCCAAATTGGTTTATTATATTTGTAACTGATTCATGTGCATCTTGAGAAAAAGACTGCTTAGCTAATTCATCAATTAAATCTGCTAACTGTTCTCGGTTTACTTTTTGTTGCGCAATACCAATTGCTACACAATCATCACTCGCTAATCTTGCGCCTGTTAATCCTAAATAGTAACCAATTTTTCCAGGCAAGCCTGGTAAAAAATAAGTGCCCCCCACATCAGGAAAAAATCCAATACCTGTTTCTGGCATAGCAAAAAGTAAATTGTCTGTCGCTACTCTATGTGAACCATGAATGGAAATGCCCACACCGCCGCCCATAGTAACGCCATCTAATAAAGCGATATAGGGTTTAGGGAAATGGAAAATTAAACGATTTAATTGATATTCATCACGAAAAAAATCTAAGGCAGCAGGATCACGTGCCATCCCTCTTTCATATGCTGAACGAATATCGCCTCCTGCACAAAATGCTCGACCTTCTATCGCTTTAATGATGACTGCTTTGATATTTGCATTGTGCTCCCATTCTTTTAGCTGGTTATACATTGCAATAACCATATTATGATTGAGAGAATTTAATACTTGCGGACGATTGAGTGTAATGATGCCTAAATTAGCATCTTTACCTTTTATTTCAGAGAATAAAACTTCTTGTGACATTCATTATTCTCCATGAAATTGCGCAACACGTTTCTCTAAAAATGCAGCAACACCTTCTCGCTTATCTGCACTATTGCAACATAAACCAAAATGCGCAGCTTCTAATTCTTGTCCCGTTTCAAGCGTAAGATCATATCCTTCATTAATGACTGTGATAATACTTTGCATAGCAATGGGACTAAGTTTGATTAATTCACTTAATAATTGTTGCGCGCGTGCTAGTAAATTTGAAGGCTCGTGTATTTCATTGACTAGCCCCCATTGTAACGCTTCTTGAGCAGAGAAACGTCTACCCGTTAAACACATTTCAAGCGCGCGGCCTTTGCCAATTAAACGTGATAAACGCTGGGTGCCGCCAAAGCCAGGAATGACACCTAATTTAATTTCTGGTTGGCCAAATAGAGCGTTATTCGCTGCGATACGTAACGTAGCTGCCATTGCTAATTCACAACCACCTCCAAATGCAAAACCATGGATTGCTGCGAGGGAAGGTTTACCTAAGTTTTCTAAGGTATCAAACACCTGTTGGCCGAATTTAGCGAATGTCACACCACTTTGACCATTGAGATTGGCTAATTCTTTGATGTTAGCACCTGCACAAAATCCCTTACCTTCTCCCGTTAATAAGAGAGCTTTAATGGCTTTATCTTGTTTAGCATCTTGTAGGATTTGAGCTAGGCGTTGCAAGGTTTCGTGACTTAGTGCATTTAACTGTTCAGGGCGGTTTAAACTAATTTGTAATATGCCATCTTGAGGGTAGGATAATTTAATAATATCTGTCATAAATACGTACTCCTTTACAGTTATATAAATGCCAGTCATCCAACTGGCATTTATCCTTAGTTTAACTTGCTACTTCAAGCGCTGCGTGCTCTGAGAATAAATACTCAGATACTTCTTCACGGCTTAAGGTTATGCGGCATTTCACTGCTAGATAGAGAATAACCATGCTAAATAAGCCAATTACTAAAAAGTCCCAGCCAAAGGGAATAAAATTGATACCGCCGAAGGAACCCAAATAAGAAATCATGACTAATCCCGATAAATAAGGAATTACCCAATATGCTGAACGCAATTCATTTTTCTCAACTTGAATTTTGCCGCGGGAATAAGCAAGAATGAAAAGAATAATACCAGCGCTTAATACGAGAGCTAATTTTGAAATGGTATCCCAACCTGTCCAATAGCTAAATAAATTGCAGCAATAGAATGCAATTAAACATAAAAAATTAGCGGCTGGTAAACGGAAAGGTCTATATTCATTGGGTAAAGTAATACGCATACATACGAGTGAAATCGGCCCCATTGCATAGGTAATAACCATCGCTGACACTAAAAAATTCACCATCGCTTGCCAGCCTGGTAAAGGTAAGAAAGTTAACATACCCAATACAAAATTAACGACAATTGCCCATATGGGAAAGTGCTGATGATTTAATTTAGAGAGAAATTTTGGTACGTAACCAATTTTACTCATGGCATAAAGAATACGAGCGGTAGAGGTTACATAAATTAAACCTGCGCCTAAGGGTGAAACGATAGAATTTAAATAAAGCAATTTGAGAATTAATAACAATCCCAACCCGCTTACTAAGCCAACGAAAGGACCAATGTCACCAGTAAAGTTTAAATTCGACCAGCCATTTTTTAATAAGGCAGGATCTAAGGCACCGATGAATGCAACTTGCAAACCAAGATAAAGTAGTAGACAAGCAAGTACTGCACCTGCTGTGGCTAAGGGGATAGCAACTTTTAAGTTTTTAGTTTCGCCAGCCATTTCCACGCCGCTTTTAAAACCGTTAAACGCAAGCACCACGCCACCTGTTGCTACTGCACTTAGAATTGTTTTCCATCCATGGGTGGTAGTTGCTGAAGTTAATAAACCGGCAAAATTTTGTGGATTGAATTGAACTTTTAAAATAGTGAAAATGGTCAGAATAATAATTGAAAATTTAAAAACAAATAAAACGAAGTTAAAACGCATTAAGCCGCGATAGCTTAAAATATTAATGACGCATAAGCCTATCATTAAAATTGCTGCCCACGCAAAACCCCACAATGTTAAAAACGGCACGCCATTTTTTGTTTTCATTAAAGATGGAAAAAATAAAGAGGCATATTGCAAAACAGCTTGTACTTCAATGGGTGTCATGGTTAGTGAACTAATCCATGCTATCCAGCTTAAAATAAAGCTGACGAATGCGCCGTGGCTAATTTGCGGTATACGGGCAGTTCCTCCTGCAACAGGAAACATGGTGGAAAGTTCTGCAAAGGTAAAGGCAATGAGTATGGCTGCTAAACCACCGATAACCCAAGAAATAAGGGCAGCAGGTCCTGCAATTTTTGCTGCATAAAGGGGCGCGAAAAGCCAGCCTGAACCAATTAATGCATTCATGCTTAACATAAACAAAGTAGCGGGCGCTATGCGCCTTGATAGTTGATCCATAGTAATCCCGTGTATTTGTGTGTGTACTAGGTAATATTTATATTATTTTTACCTTCAGTCATTAAGGCACTTTTTTTAGCTTGTATTTTTGCTTGTTGACGTTCTATTGAGTATTTGGCTTCCTCAGCCGACACAATACCAGCGGGTTGTCCATTTAAGTCTATGCGCGTTGCACCTTCTACTACACTTTTATGATAGGCAGCCGTATTTACATAATAGGCTAAGCTTTTGACCATACAGGCTTTATCTTCAGTCACAATGGTTTCAATGCTGCTTAGCTGTTTAATTAAATCTTGTTTAATACCTTTCTTGAGCGGTTGGATTTCATTCATGCTTTTAAAGCAGGCGGGAAAATAAACTCTTAATAACTCAACACCATACTGCACGTACTCTAACCATTTTGGCTTTACTTTATTTTGCGCAGCTTTATTTTGCGCGGGGTTAAGGCGTTTTTTAAACTTAGGTTTATGTTCTTTAACTAACTTGTCGGATAATTGAGAAGCAACTGCTTGCAATTGCTCTTTTAAACTCGCATTACTCATTCTACTAAAACTCCTTAAACCGATCGCCTAGGCTTTGAGTATAATTTGCATAGTACTTTAAAGATTTGTTTTGGTTAAATCAATACAAACCGCCTTCATTTCCGTATATTCAGTAGACTTTTAAACTAGATCGATGTTAAATTTTAACATTCTTTAGTCATTTAGTTTCAGAGGATAACTGAATTATGCCACGCAATAAAACTGCAAAACGCCTAACAAAGCGTGCTGCCGCCCCAACTTCTCTTGCCAATGCGCAAAAAATGGAGAAAGACTTCATTGATGTTCCTGCCAAATTGGCATCCCAGCTAACCAAAGAAATAAATAGCCTTAAGCAAAAAGAAGCTAAATTAAAAGCTGCTTTAAATAAAGCTAAAGCACAAACTAAAGCTAGCGAAGGAAAAATTAAAAAAGCTTCAAAAGCGAACAAATCTGCTACCGGCAAAAAACAATTAGCTGTAGCAAAAAAAACGCATGCTAATAAACTAAAAATTGAAAATGGCCTAAATAATCAATTAGATGAAACATCCAATTTATTAAATACCATTCTTAGTAAACAAGCTAAGTTCATTATGATTGGCAAACTGTTAAACCAATTTGAAAAAGAATGGTCTAAAGGCGCCAAAAAGTCTAAAACTGCTAAAGCAAGCGTTAAAAAAACAACTAAAAAAAAGAAAGTCACCGCTAAAGAGCAATCCCCCACAGAAGCAATGGATACCCCCGCAAATGAAGTTAGACATGACGAAGTAACTGAAATTACCTCGTAATTTAGCGCCCTTTGTTGTTTCTCCGTTGGGCTGGAGGTTGGTTTTTGGCATTATCTGATCATGGATTGATACAACTAAGACTATGGAGAGTATGGAGTTTTATATATGAATAAAAAAATGTCGTTAACAGATGATTTAGAAACGATTACCCTTAAACAGGTAGTCAAAGATACGTTGCGTAATTATTTTTCTAACATAGGTACGGAACAGCCTGTCGATTTCTATAATATTTTATTAGAAGAAATCGAACGCCCTCTACTTGAAGTGCTGATTAATCATACGCATTACAATCAAGTTAAAATGGCCAATATTTTGGGTATTTCACGCGGAACATTGCGTAAGAAATTAAAGCAATACGGTATGTTAGATTAATTTCTTTTTTCTCTCCATATCATCCTTAACTTTTAAAAGTTAAGGATGACTGGTATTCCTCCCAAAGTTATATCAGCAAGGACGATCATGAATATAACGGTGACTGAGAATCAATTGCTCGAATTAGGAATTGATTCACACGATATTGCCAATCTCAAAACAACCATTAATGATTGTTTTAATAAAGCAAATGATGCAGAACACGCTTGGCAGCAGTTAAGTAAAACGATATTAACTCCTTACCCATTTTCACTTCATCTTTTTATTTTCCAACTTTTATTTCCTAATTGGCAGGATCAACCAGAAACAGCGCCTTGTTATATACCAACAGAAAAAGATTGTTCCAATGCCAACATTACCTATTGGATGAAGAAATTTGGTGTCAAAGATGTTAGTTCATTACATACTTATACGGCAAATGAATATCAAAAATTTTGGCCAGAAATCATTAAGCAATTAAATATTGTATTTCATCAAGAACCCACTGCGATTTGTGATTTAACAGCAGGTGTAGAACGCCCGCGCTGGTTGCCTGGTGCAACCATAAATATTGTCGACAGTTGTCTTAATCATAAATCCTCATCGCCTGCTTTAACCTTTATGGAAAAGAATAAATGGCAGACTATTACTTACGGGGAATTAGAAAAATGGGTTAACCGAGTCGCAAACAGTTTGCTCGCCCAAGGTTACTCAGCGGGTGATGCCATAGGGGTTGCTATGCCTATGAATTGGTATGCTATCGTTATTTATCTTGGCATCATTAAAATGGGTGGTATAGTCGTATCCATTGCAGATAGTTTTTCAAGCCAAGAAATTGCAACACGCTTACGCATAGCTAATGCCAAAGCTATTTTTACGCAAGATATTACATTATGGAACGGTAAAGAATTATTCTTATACAAAAAAGTAAAGGATGCTGTAGAAGCTTGCCCTGCTGTATCACAAATTATTGTTGTTAATTACCAAAGTGATAACCAATCTACCTTGCGCCAGCAAGATATAAACTGGGCTAAATTTTTAAGTGATGAAGATAGTTTTATAAGTACACCTTGTGAGCCCATGTCGCCTTGTAATATTTTATTCTCATCAGGTACCACAGGTGATCCTAAAGCAATCGCTTGGAATCATACTACTGCTATTAAAGCAGCGAGTGATGCTTATTTCCATCAAAATATACAATCACACGATGTACTAGCATGGCCTACTAATCTAGGTTGGATGATGGGCCCATGGTTAATTTTTGCAGCGCTCGTACACGGTGCCTGCATGGCTCTTTATACAGAAGTTCCTAAAGATAGCGCTTTTGGTGAATTTATACAAAATGCCAAGGTGACTATGCTAGGTGTGGTTCCTACCTTAGTAAATGTATGGCGGCACACAGCCTGTATGGAATTTTTAGACTGGAGTCATATAAAAAAATTTAGTTCAACCGGTGAATGTTCAAATCCTGAAGATATGCTATATCTTAGTTATCTTGCAAATTATAAACCCATCATTGAATACTGCGGTGGGACTGAAATTGGCGGTGCTTATATTTCAAGTACAGTGATACAGAAAAATTACCCTTCTTTATTTTCAACGCCAACAATGGGATTAAATTTTGAAATCATCAATGAAGAAGGAAAACCAGCAGACATTGGAGAAGTAGCAATTATTCCTCCTTCTATGGGTCTCTCCACCATTTTATTAAACGCAGATCATTATCATATTTATTTTGAAAATATGCCGAAAAGTGCAGAAGGTAAAATTTTAAGAAGACACGGCGACCAAATTAAACGTTTACCTAATGGCTACTACAGCGTACTAGGTCGTGTTGATGACACGATGAAATTAGGTGGGATAAAAACGAGTTCTGCTGAAATTGAACGTGTATTAAGCGGTTGCCAGGATATTAATGAAATCGCTGCTATTGCTAGCTCACCGCTACATAATGGCCCCATGCAATTAATTATTTATGCCGCGACAGAAAAAACCTTAGATAAAGAAACAGTCATTAAAGAGATGCAAACTAAAATAAATAAGCAGCTTAATCCTTTATTTAAAATTTATGATGTCATATTTATTTCTAACCTGCCTAAAACTGCATCTAATAAAATTATGCGTCGGATGTTGCGTCAACAGTATGAGGGTTATACAGGTAATTAATACTGTATTACAAATATTAATGTGTGAGTGTGGAAGGTAAATGTGATGCTAATACATTCACCCCATATGATATTACCCTTCTTATTTACCTCTTCTTGGTTTCGCAAAAATTTCCGAGTCAAATTTTCTTAAACTAACAAAGGTACAATCAACATATTCTTTAGCTTCCTCTCTAGTAAACATACGAATGTGTTTAGGTTTTATAAATTCGGGATCATAAGTAAATAACTCTTTAATTATTTTTTTTGGGCGGGGTAAAAAATTGTCATTATCTTGTTCTTTTGCTAATTGAGCGCCTCTGATTATGCCATACACTAACCCTATTGATGCGATAGCAGGACTTAATAAAGCTAAACCTAAATAATCTTGAGCGGTGATAAAATCATCTGTAATAATTTTTTCATTTGTTAGAGATAACATTTTTCCATTGGTAGAAATTGGGGCAAAAAAACCTCCGATAACGATTCCTCCACTAACTCGAGTAATACCCTTTACTGTTTTTTTGCAAATAAATTTTGCTTTTTTTGGCATACTTATCATCCTTAATAAGTGGTAATTTTTATATCCAGGCAATACAAGCAATAAAATAGTTAATTAACTTTACTGTAAAAAGTCTAATGCGTAAATTCAAATTTAAAACTAGTAGTTTTTACTCTGTTTTTAGAACTCTATTAACTTTATACTGCATGATTTATTAATAGCTATAAAAGGAAAACCATGAGAGCAAGATTATTTACTCGTCAACCTTTAGCATCAAACTTTAACAGAAATTTCTGTTCAAACCACCCTACACAAATAAATGCAGAATTTAAAAATTCTTTTATTTTTGACCTTTCGTTGATTAGTTGTGCAGGGTATTTTTTCTTTGGAGGAAAAGAATATATGCATGCTAAAATAAGAAACCTACATGCAGATAGTGAATTGAAATTAGAAAAAGCTAGCCAAATGAGAAATACGCCGCGATCCTAATTAGTAAATTCATCCTTATTAATGGTTTCAGCATCAGGAATAGGGTGATTTAGGAAGGCTGTCATTAAATCAGGAGACAGTGGTTGAGTCAGGTAATAACCTTGAATTTCGGTACAGCCTTCACGTGCTAATATGTCATATTGTTCTCGAGTTTCTACACCTTCTGCGATGGATTTGATCCCCAACTTATTCGCCATAGCTATCGTTGCGCTAACTAGCGAACTAGACATTTCATCTTTAGTAATACTTTTTATAAATGATTTATCAATTTTTATTTTATCGATTGATAAACGCCGTAAATTACTTAGTGACCAATAGCCAGTACCAAAGTCATCAATAGCAATTTGTATGCCTAGGTCTTTTAGTGCTTCAAGAACGCGCAAAGCATTTTCAGTATCTTGCATAATAACGCTTTCAACTATTTCAATTTCAATTAACTCAGGGCGCACACCTGATTCTTTTATAACACTCGTTAAATTATCAACAAATGTTGATTGTTTAAATTGCCTCGCAGTGCAGTTAAGCGACAAGGTAAGAGAAGTAAGGCCCATATCATGCCACGCTTTTAATTGTTGGCAGGCTGATTTGAGCACCCATTCGCTAATAGGAATAATAAACCCTGTTTCCTCTGCTAAAGCAATAATTTCGCTGGGAGAAATAGTACTATATGTCTTATTTTTCCAACGTAGTAATACTTCTACCCCCGTAATTCGTCGGGTTTTTAATTCCATTTTGGGCTGGTAATAGAGTAAAAATTCTTCTTTAGCAAGTGCATGACCTAAGGTATTTTGTAATGCTAATTTTTCCTGAGCTTTACCTGTCATTTCTACGGTATAGAATTGATAATTATTGCGGCCTTGCTCTTTAGCGCGATACAAAGCAAGATCCGCGTTTTTCATCAATGCTTGCATATTTTGTCCGTCATGAGGAAAAATGCTTAATCCCACACTAGTTGTAATGTAAATTTCTTGCCCGTTAATCGTTACCACTTGCCTGACACTATCTAAAATCTTTTGCGCAATTAAAGCAACAGATTCTGTTTTTTTAACATCAGTAATTAACAATACAAATTCATCCCCGCCTAAACGAGCAACCATATCGGTTTCTCTCACACTATTTTTAAGGCGCTCAGCAATAACTTGTAATAATAAATCACCCGCGTCATGACCGACTGTATCATTTATATTTTTAAATCTATCTAAATCTAAAAATAACAAGGCAAAGCTTTGTTTATGCCTACGAGCAGTCGCTAAAATATGGCTAATGCATTGTTCTAGCTTATTACGATTAGCCAATCCGGTTAAGTGATCGTGATAAGCCATATGGCGCAGACGTTCTTCTGCTTTTTTCTGCATAGTAATATTTTGTATTTGTAAAATAAAATAAGCAGGCTGATTTTTGTCATTGCGAATTAAAGTAAGCAAGTAAGTCACCCATACTGCTTCACCATTTTTCCTAAACCATTGTTGTTCCGCTTGATACGATTTAATATCATTATCAATTAGCCTTTGAATGCAAATTTGCAATTCATTAACATTTTTAGATTCTACTAAATGAAAGAAGTTAAGCGCTTGCATATCTTGTAATTTATAGCCTAATAATTCACAAAAAGACGGATTTACTTCACGTAATCTTCCATCCAAGTCGACGGTTGCCATGCCTAGACTTGTAATATCAAAGACAGATTTAAAGCGTTTTTCTTTATCATGCAATTTTGCACGAATGAATCGCATGACTTGTCTTAAATGTGCTTTCCTGTATTTGTCTTTTATAGCTAATTGGCGTACTGCTGCCAAAATTAAAAAAAGATTTACCAGCATTAATCCACTTAATAGCCAAAAGTGGGCTTGATAGCTTAATGGAATGAATATGTGGCTTATGTTTAATGCGTAGGTTCCTAAAACACCTAACGTTATGCCGGATAAAATTGTTAGTAAAATCCTTTGCATAATCTCCGCCTACCTAAGCTTATGTTATTTTTACTATATACGATTATGACTATTTAATTATTAACACGAGGCTTGCAATCTGGTAGATAAAAGCTATCTTTATAATTATAAGATAAAACTTTACGTTAATTTTTTGGGGATGACAATGATGAGACACTATTTTTATTGTTTAGCCGCCTTTATTTTTACTGCCTTCTCAGCAGTTTATAGCCCAGCAGGATTTGCAAAATCAATTAATCTTTATGCTGAGCCTCTAGATAATGCTAAAGTTATTTCTACTATTGATTTATCAAAAGGTGTTGTACCTATTTACACACCCAAAGAAGGAGGCTGGGTAAAAGTAGGTGATCCTAATAATGGTAATGTAGGTTGGATTAAATCAAGTGATATGGAAGTAGCACCTGCCACCTTTACACAACAAGTTGTGACACCAGCAAGCGGCCAATCGCAATCCATACAAACATTTCAATATGGTAATGCACCTAGCAATGCACCTCTAGCCAATCCACAACAGCAGCAACAACAAGTTCAAGAATTAATGAATAAATTAAAAAACGATCCTACTATTCATCCACAAGCACAACAAATAATGCAAAAAATGGTTAACGATATTAATAATTTCTATCAACAACAATTACAACAACAGCAACAATACATGAATCAAAATCAAAAGAAACCTGCACCTATTCCTCAACCTGTTACTCCCAATAAATAGCACAGAAGCAATAAGCATCATCCCGTTTTATAGGATGATGCTTGATAAAAAATTAATGAGAATTTTCTACAAATTTGATGATAGTTGATAAGAAACGGGTTGCTTCACCGCCTGTTACCGCGCGATGATCGAAAGTAAGAGAAAGCGGCATCACTTTACCCGCAGCCACTTTTCCATCTTTAACCAAAGCAGTGTCTCTACTTCGTCCACAACCTAAAATGGCTACAGCGGGCGGCACTACAATGGGTGTTGCATAACGGCCCGATATCATACCAAAGTTGGATAAAGTGAGTGTTGCACCTTGCATGTCTGCAGGCGCAATTGATCTATCACGCACGGCATGTTTATAGCTATCAATCTTTTCTCGCAATTCTATTGCTGATAATGTTTCAGCATGTTTGATAACGGGAACAAATAGTCCTTCAGGTGTATCAACTGCAAGTCCAATATTGATTTCGCTAAATAATTTTCTTTCTAGATTTTTTCCATCAAACCATGCATTCAACGATGGCTCTGCTTTAGCTGCAGCAACTAAGCCTTGCAGTAATAAAACAGTAAAATCTGATTTAGATGGCAAATGGGTAATATCAATTTCATCAATGAGTGTGACTGGCACAACTTCTTTATGAGATTGCGTCATCATTTGCGCCATGACACGCCTTACGCCGTGCAACGTTTCTGTTTGACCAGGTAAGTGAGTAGAAGGAGCGCTATGCTCCATGTGTCTCTTGATATCATCAGGTGTGATCAATCCATTAGGACCACTTGCTTTGACTGTTGCTAAATCAATATCCATTTGTTTTGCAAGCACTCTAGCTGCAGGCATCGCTTTAATGGTGGTAGCAGTTGGTTTTGCTGCACCAATAATGACTTCGCCATCATCCCACGTTTTTTCACTTGCTTCTAATTTTCCGACTACACTACCCTTATCTGCATTTTCACCTTGTTCTGTTTCAAAAGAAACAAAGGCTGCTCCCGTCTTAATAATGTCGTTAGCTTTACCATGTAACTTAATAATCTTTCCTTCATAAGGTGAGGGAACATCAACGACAGCTTTTGCTGTTTCCATAGAAACAAGGGGTTGATCCACCTTAACCGTTTCGCCCTCTTTAACATACCATTCGCGTATTTCTGCTTCTGCCAATCCTTCGCCCAAATCAGGTAAATGAAAAACTTTCATGCGTACTCCATAAGTCCGTGAACAGCGTTAATAATTCGTTTTTCACTAGGAATATAATATTTTTCCATACGTGCGTAAGGCACGATGGTATCAAATCCTGCTACTCTTACTGGTGGTGCTTTCAAAGAAAATAGTGCTTTTTCTGCTATCTGCGCCATAATTTCTGCACCCACGCCACAAGTAAGTGGTGCTTCATGTATCACAACACAACGCCCTGTTCGCTCAACGGAAGCAAGAATGGTATTCATATCTAATGGTTTAATTGTTGCAACATCTATTACTTCTGCGCTTATTCCTTCTTTACTTAATGCATCAGCAACGGCTAATGTTTCTTTTACCATTGCACCCCAAGTAACAAGTGTGACATCTTCACCTACACGCAAAGTAAAGCAAACATCGAGGGGTAATGCCTTACCATTATCTTCTACATTTTGCTTTGCAAAACGATATAAACGAGAAGGCTCTAAGAAAATAACGGGGTCAGGATTGCGAATAGAAGCTAGTAATAAACCGTATGCACGAGCAGGTGAAGAAGGGATAACAACTCTTACACCAGGCGTATGCGCAAAATACGCTTCTGTACTTTCAGAATGATGCTCAGGCGCATGTATCCCTGCACCAAAGGGAGTGCGGAACACGATGGGGCAAGTGAGACGACCGCGCGTACGATTACGCATACGTGCTGCATGGTTAATAATTTGATCCATAGCAGGATAAATAAATCCCATGAATTGAAATTCAGCAACAGGCTTTAATCCCTGCACAGCCATGCCGACCGCTAAACCACCAATCATCGATTCTGCAAGTGGTGTATCAAGTACACGTTCTGGACCAAATTTTTCTAATAACCCAACGGTTGCGCGGAAAACACCGCCATCTTTACCTACATCTTCTCCTAATACAATTACATTTGGATCTTGTTTCATTTCATGCGCTAGCGCTAATGTAATTGCTTCGACTAATGTCATTTCAGCCATGTACTATTTTCTCCGTACCTTTAAGCATATTACGTTGGTCTTTATAAGCATCAGGTAATTCTGCGTATAAATAATCAAACATGGATTCTAGTGGTTGAGGTGGAGCGGATAAATATTCTTGTACTACTGCTTCTACTTCTTTTGCACACTCAGCTTGTAATGCAACTTCTGCTTGCTCATTCCACACACCTTTTTTTATTAGGTATTGCTGCAAGCGTGTAATAGGTTCTTTTTTCCATTCTGCTTCGCGTAAATTTTTAGGCTCGTAACGACTAGCGTCATCTGCTGTCGTGTGATCGTGTTGACGATAACAAACCATTTCGAGTAAGCAAGGTTGCTGTGTTGCGCGCGCTTTTTCAAGTGCAAGTTCAGTACGATGCTGCACTGCAATAATATCATTACCATCTACTTGTTCACCGGGAATGCCAGCTGCAATTGCTTTCTGTGCAATGGTATGTGCAGCAGTTTGAACTTCACGGGAGACTGAGATTGCCCATTGATTATTACAAACAACAAAAACCACAGGTAATTTCCAAGCACCCGCAACATTCAGTGCTTCATAAAAATCACCTTGAGAGGTAGCACCATCGCCACAAACGGTTAATACAGCACGAGGTTCTTTTCTATATTTAATAGCATAAGCAGCCCCTGTTGCATGCAAAGGTTGACTACCTACTGGTACGCTATAAGGGAAATCTTCGCTATTTGTGGTAAAACAGTTACCTCTTTCATCGCCGCCCCAATAGAGTAAAACTTGGGAAAATTTAACACCGCGCTGAACCAATGTACCCATATCGCGGTAATATGGTACAAATATGTCTTTTTTGTCCATTGCATTACCAATGCCAACAAACACAGCTTCTTGGCCGCGTGTTGATGGATAAGTTCCTAACTTGCCAGTACGTTGCAATGCAATTGCTTTAGTATCTAATGCTCTTACTAACACCATTAATTCATAAAGTTTAACTAAGGCAGGTAAATCTTCGGCTAAGGGAGGAATTTCATCAGCGAGTTCACTATTTTCATTGAGGTATTGATAATAAGGCACTTCAAAACGTTCAATAATTTTCACCAGCGGTGCTCCCTTTTCGTTATAATATTTCTGTTGTCCTAGGTCTTAAAACGAACAGGGAACAAGATTAGCTATCAGGGCATGGAGAGTCAAGGAGTATGATCCTATGGAAAAAAAGGTAGCTTTAATTACTGGTGGAATGGGTGGAATAGGTCAAGCAATTTGTAGATCCTTACAAGAATCTGGATTCCATGTAGTCTCAGCATATAGTCGCCCTCATGAAGCTGCGCTTAGATGGCTTACTGAGCAACAACAGGCGGGATATCACTTTGATATTGTCTACGGTGATGTATCAGATTTTCAATCTTGTGAAGCCATGGTTAAGAATGTAGAAAATAATATCGGTCCTATCTCTATTCTTGTTAATAATGCAGGCATCACTCGCGATCATGCTTGTTGCAAAATGACAAAAGAAGAATGGGATGTTGTTATCAATACAGATTTAAACAGTATTTTTTATGTTACTCATGCTGTACTTGATAACATGAAGAATAAAAGCTTTGGCAGAATCATTAATATTTCCTCTATCAATGGACAAAAAGGTCAATATGGTCAAGTGAATTACTCTGCAGCTAAGGCAGGTATTCATGGATTTACTAAAGCATTAGCAAGAGAAGTAGCAAAACACGGTATTACTGTTAATACTATTTCTCCTGGTTATGTTACAACTGAAATGGTAATGGCGCTTTCAGATGAGATACAAAAGAAAATATTAGCTGAAATACCTATGGGAAGATTTGCAGAACCTGATGAAATTGCACGAGTTGTCACTTTCTTGGCAGATGAAAAAAATAGCTATATTACAGGTGCGAATATTGCTATAAATGGTGGTCACTACATGCTTTAACGGACACAATATGCAAACAGTACGCATTATAAAAAAATATCCTAACCGTCGATTGTACGATACGGAATTACGCTGCTATATCACATTAGATGATGTGAAAGAATTAGTACTGGAGCAAGTTGAATTAAAAATTGTTGATGCAAAAACGAATAAAGATTTAACACAAAGCACCTTACTACAAATTATTGCTGAACAAGAAGAAACTATGACGCCTATTTTTACGACAGGTTTGTTGCAGCAATTTATTCGTTTTTACCACGCTAAATCTAAATATGTATTAAGTGATTTTCTTGAACAAGCGATGCAATTTTTCACACAACAGAAAGGTATGTTTCAAAATCCTTGGATGCAATACTTGAATTTATTTACCAATAATAATGTAAATAATAATAAAAGATCGGAAAAACCTGTAAAAACAACGATAAAAAAACATAGAAAAAAAGCAAGCAAGGAAAATGCAAAAAAATCATCAACCTCTAAACCGCGACGAAAATAACCACTTCAATCCGTTCAATTTTTCAACTGATGACCTCAACTTGACGATAATTTTTAATAGGCGTAAGGTAAAAATATAACCATAAAAATATTTACACACATAAAACAGAGCAAGAAAAAAGGAGTAAAATCATGACGTTTAAACCAGATCAAAAATCCAAATTAGATCAATCAACAAAACTAGACCAAAATAAATTTGATCAACACAAAAAAGCACCTACTGGTCAAGGCCAGCAACAAGGTCAACAACAACGTGGTCAAACTCAAGGTCAATCCACTAAAATTAATCAAAAAGGTACGACTGAAAGAGGTCGTTAATCTAGCTTTTTCGTGAGAGCTAATTCAGAAGAGGAAAAAAATCCTCTTCTGAATTTTTATTTTAAATCAATCATTTACAAAAAATATATTCCTTCCGTGTTTGACAAATTTTTCTAAATATCCTACATTTAATATATGTTGCACTGCACAATTTTTTGGAGGAATGGTCATGTACACCACAGAAAATTACGAGCAATGGCTAAAAAATATGAATAGAAATTTAGCTGGTCCTATTGGAGACACACAAAAAGCCATTGCTGATGTTTGGCAACGTATTGCCAAAGAAAATTTGGAAATCATGAGCGATAACTTATCGCTGCTTTCAGACCAATTAAAGCGTTTTGCTTCAATTAAACGTCCAGAAGAATATTTAAATACTTTACGTGAATGTGTTAATGAAGACATCAAAGCAGGCATTGAAAATTCTCAACGCTTTATGCACTCGACAATGGAAAATTTAGAAGAATGCATGAAATCTTGCGGTTCATTACAGGAAAATGTAATCAAAACCGCCGCAAAAGAGCATGAAAAACATCACCACAAGGAAAGAGATAGATCATAATAATAATTAATTATTAAGGTGAGTAATAGGCATGATGCCAAATCAGGAAGAGCATAAAATCGCTGAAGCTATTGATAGAACGCTGCAAGCGATGGTAGGGAAATTAACAGGAGGCATTTCACCCGCCTCCTTTATGCTTGCGTTTTTTGATTGGTATTTTCATCTACTCATTCATCCTGCCAAACAAGCTGAATTAATCGAGCAATTTAATAAGAATCTTTCACATTTATTTCGTCAATATTTAATTCATATGCAAAATAGAGAAGTGCCTATTGACACTATTTCTCGGGATAAACGTTTTGCTGCAAAAAGTTGGCAGCAATTTCCTTATAACTTTATTTATGAATCTTTTCTTCTTACACAAAGCTGGTGGCACAATGCCACACATTGTGTAAGAGGTGTCAGTCGTCATCATGAAGAAGTCGTTGATTTCATGACTAGACAATTTTTAGATATGCTTTCCCCCTCTAATTTTATTCTTACTAATCCAGAAATATTAGAGGCGCTTTGGCAACAAAAAGGTGGGAATTTTGTAAAAGGTTTTGAAAACTTTACAGATGATGTAAAGCGCAACCTTTTGGATCAATCACCCGCTGGATCCGAAAATTTTGCTATTGGGGAAAACATTGCTATCACACCTGGTAAAGTAATTTATAAAAATAATTTAATAGAACTCATTCAATATGCACCTGAAACAGAAACAGTTTATGCAGAACCTATTCTAATTACACCTGCCTGGATTATGAAATATTATATTTTAGACTTAACACCTAAACATTCTTTAGTGAATTATTTAGTTAAAAAAGGTCATACAGTTTTTATGATCTCTTGGAAAAATCCAAAGGAAAAAGACAGTAATTTAGGCATGGAAGATTATTTAAATTTAGGTATTATGACATCGCTTGATATTATCAATACGGTTGTACCTAAACAAAAAATTCATCTAGTTGGTTATTGCTTAGGCGGGACACTCACTGCCATTGCAACAGCTACGCTCTTACGCAACAATGATCAACGCTTAGCAAGTATGACTTTATTTGCCGCGCAAACTGATTTTACAGAGCCAGGTGAATTAGGCTTATTCATAGATGAAAGCCAAATTGCCTTTTTAGAAAATTTAATGCTAGAAAAAGGCTATCTTGATACGCATCAAATGGCGGGTGCTTTCCAATTATTACGTTCCAATGATTTAGTTTGGTCACGACTAGTACACGATTATTTGCTGGGGTCACGTAAACCCCTAACGGATCTTATGTTTTGGAATGCAGATGCCACTCGCATGCCTTATAAAATGCATTCCGAATACTTGCGCAACTTGTTTTTAAAAAATCAATTAGCTGAAGGTAAATACTTGGTTGATAATAAGCCGATTGCATTAAGTGATATTGATATTCCTATTTTTGTGGTTGCAACTGAGCGTGATCACGTATCACCCTGGCATTCCGTATTTAAAATTAATCTACTGACCCCTGGTGATGTTACTTTCGCTTTAACGAGCGGCGGTCACAACGTAGGAATAGTCAGCATGCCTTCACCTAAAGCTAAGCATCATTACCGTATTTCCACTTTAAAAGGCAAAGAGCGTTATATAGATGCAGATACCTGGTTTAAGCAAACTGAGGCTGTAGAGGGTTCTTGGTGGCCTGCGTGGGAAGAATGGTTAGCTGCACATTCTGGAGAAAAAATTAAGCCACCCAGCATGGGGAATAAAAAAGCAGGCTATGCACCCATTGAGAATGCACCTGGTGAATACGTCTTAGAAAAATAACTTAGTCTACTTTACTTGCAATTGAAAAAATCCTTCAGTAAATTACACCACCATTCATTAAGCAAACCAGCTTAAATAAATAGGCTAATCATGACTCAAAAAGTGCCGTATTTGCTGATAGGTAACGGACGAGTGGCAACTCATTTTAAACATTATTTAAGCTTGCTTAATTTGGCGTATTTAACCTGGGATAGGCAACTTTCCATCTCCGATTTGCACGCAAAAATACTGCTTGCAGAACGCATATTGATTTTAATTAGTGATAATGCGATAGAGTCATTTTTACAAACTCATTTGCAACACAAAGCAGAAATTTGCTTGCACTTTTCAGGTGCATTAAATAGTCAACATTGCGTTGGTGCTCATCCTTTAATGAGCTTTACTCATCAACTTTATACCTTGGATATTTATCAAAAAATTCCTTTTATTATTGATGAAAATGCACCCGATTTTTCTTTTCTTATGCCTGGACTACCTAATCAACATGTGCGTTTAAAAAAAGAATTAAAAACAAAATATCATGCTTTATGTGTATTAAGCGGCAATTTTAGTTGTCTACTTTGGCAAAAATTATTTACTAGTTTGCAACAAGAATTTAATTTCCCAAGTGATATTGCTCATTCTTATTTGCAACAATTAACACAAAATTTATTAACACATCCAAGCACTGCTTTAACAGGCCCTTTAACACGCGGTGATAAAGAAACGATTGATCACCATATCGCTATCTTAGAAGGCGATCCTTTTCAAGGTATTTATCAAAGTTTTGTCACTGCTTACCAACAATTACAAAGAGAGAAAAATGAATAGGCTAGATTTTCATCTAAAAAAAGCCAGTAATGAAAAGATTTGCATGATCACTTGTTATGATTACACTAGTGCATTTCTACTATCTCAAACAGAGGTAGATTGTATTTTAGTGGGCGATAGTGCTGCCATGGTCATGCATGGGTTTAAAGATACTTTATCTGCAACACTACCCATGATGCGTATGCATACTGCTGCTGTGAGTCGTGGTGCGAGCAATAAATTTATTGTTAGTGACATGCCTTTTTTAAGTTACAGAAAATCACAAACAGTGAGTGTTAATGCAGCACTCACGCTTATGCAAGCAGGCGCTAATGCTGTTAAGTTAGAGGGTGCATTAGGCAATGTAAAATTGATTCGTCATTTAGTTGAATCTGGTGTACCTGTCATGGGCCATTTAGGCTTAACGCCACAATTTGTACATCAATTAGGTGGTTATAAAGTGCAAGGCAAAACAGATAGCAGTGCCAAGCAATTGCAAGAACAAGCTTTAGCATTAGAAGAAGCTGGATGTTTTGCTTTAGTGTTAGAATGCATCCCAAAGCTGCTTGCAAAAACTATCACCCAATCTTTAACTATTCCAACTATTGGTATTGGCGCAGGCCCTCATACAAGTGGGCAAGTCTTAGTTTATCAAGATGTGTTAGGCCTTAACGTACAATTTACCCCTAAATTCGTTAAAAAATTTGCTAGTTTGCATATTCCTCATGGGCAAGGTGTAAATGCCTATATACAAGCCGTAAAATGCGGAGAATTTCCTCAACATGAACATTGTTACCACGATTAATGAATGGCAATCATTGCGACAAACCCTAACAAAAAAAGTGGGGTTTATTCCTACTATGGGTTATTTACATCAAGGGCATTTCAGTTTATGTGAAAGAGCACAACAAGAAAATGACATAACCGTTGTTAGCATTTTTGTTAATCCCACTCAATTTAATCAGTCACAAGATTTTTTGAATTATCCTCAAAACATAGAACGTGATATTGCGCTATTACAAGAGAAGCATATTGATTATTTATTTTTACCTACTGCTAAAGCAATGTATGAAGACCAATATAGTATCTGTGTAACAGAAACAGAATTAAGCCAAGAATTAGAAGGTGAATATAGGCCTGGTCATTTCACTGGCATGTTAACGGTTGTACTTAAATTTTTAAACTTAATCCAAGCTGATAAAGCCTATTTTGGCGAAAAAGATTTTCAACAATATTTATTAATTAAAAAAATGGCTCAAGCTTTTTTTCTACCTACCACTATCATTCCTTGCAAAACAATTAGAATGGAAGATGGATTAGCATTAAGTTCTAGGAATGTGCGTTTGAATGAAAATCAGCGTAAATTAGCTAGTTTTTTTCCCAAACTGTTGCATAGCCAATTGCCTTTAAACGAGATTAAAAATCAGTTAGAGCAATTAGGATTCAAAGTTGACTATCTAGTTGAAAAATGGCAGCGTCGTCTCGCTGCGGTTTGGATTGATGATATTCGCTTAATTGATAACATAGAATTAAGAAACAACCTCGTATGAACTAATCACAATTTTAGTGCCGCGAAAATCATTATCAGGCACAGGACCTTCAACAAAGTCATAGCGTAACCATTCTGCATCGTTTACATAGAGCCTAACGCAGCCATGGCTTGCGTTGTACCCTGGTAAACCATTGGGTTCGCCATGCAAAGCTTGGCCATTATTAAAATACATACAATAAGGCATAGGAGCGCCGCCATCAGGCAGAGGAAATTTATGAGAAATACAACCGCTGCTTCCTAAAGAGAAGATACGGTAGGTACCTTCGTGCGTACGACAAGGTGAATCAACATCTTCACACCAGTCCGCTCCACCAGATGCAGGTCCCCAGCGTACTAACATTCCTTGCGAATCATAGGCACCCCAAGCAAGGTAGGCAGGATCAACTACAATGACTTTTTCTCCTGGTGCCTCTATATGCTGAGGAAAGGGTGAAAAATCCATAACATTGGCCTCAGTTAAATTATCGGGAACAGCCAAGCGAATGCCTGCGTAAATACCTGTGTTCATGCGATTAATACGCATCACAATATCGCGTTCTCTGTCATCAGGAAATAATGATCGCCAAGTTTGTCCATTTTTAACACGTAGGCAGTGAAAACCAGGATATTTGCATAATTGTGAGCCATACATTTTAGCTTGGACTTCGCTAGATAAGGCTAAACTAACAATAATTAGTATCCCTTTCCATACAGCCTGCATACATTATCCTTTTCTATAGTAGCAATTTATTCTAACCTATCCTAATTGCTATTTAATATGTCTAAAGGGTGATACATTGACTCTTATCGCTTTCTCAGCTTTGTTATTTCTCTTCTCTATCCTAGCGGGCTTGCTAGGTGCTTTAACGGGCTTAGGCGGCGGCATTGTCATTATACCTGCCTTAGTTTTAGTATTTGATATTAACCTCTATTATGCAATGGGTGCTTCACTCATTTCTGTCATTGCTACCTCATCTGGGACTTCTGCAGCTTATATACGTGAAGGATTTACTAACTTACGCATTGGCATGTTTCTTGAAGTCGCAGCCGTAATAGGTGCATTTATAGGTGCATTGTTAATTTCTAAAGTATCGACTACGTTTATCACTATTGTTTTTAGCTTAGTTCTTTTTTCTTCTGCCTATTTCACGATAAAGCGTAAAGAAGAACAGGAATTTTATACTACTTCGCACCCTTGGGCGATTAAATTAAAATTAGACAGTAATTTCCCCCGCGCAAATCGGCTAATTTATTATAAAGTTCAGCACGTGCCTGCTGCTTTTTTTATTATGGGTCTTGCAGGTCTAATTTCTGGTCTACTAGGAATTGGCTCAGGCACTTTAAAAGTGTTAGCTATGGATCAAGCGTTACGTTTACCTTATAAAGTTGCGACAACTACCAGTAATTTTATGATAGGCATTACAGCTGCAGTCAGTGCAGGTGTCTATCTTTCGCAAGGTTACATTGTTCCTATTATCGTTTTCCCCGTGATGTTAGGCGTATTATTAGGCGCATTTTTAGGTGCTAAATTATTAACAAAAATTCACACTCGCGTATTGCGCATCTTATTTAGCATTATACTTTGCATCATTAGTTTGCAAATGCTTTATAAAGTATTAACAGGAGCAGCATAATGCTCTCTATTAAAAAAATTGAAGACTTAATCAGTATTGTGCTAATTGTTGGAATACTTTCTTCAGCCGCATTGGTTTTGATAGGTGGAATCTGGTATTTGCTCGCGCACGGTCATGAAACAATTATCTCTCTTATTCCAACAATAGATTTAGCAAAAACGACTACGTTTTTTACTTCCTCTTTTTCACCTTTAGGCTTGATAGAAATTGGTTTGTTTTTATTATTAGGTACTCAAATCGCACGTGTAGGTTTACTTGCTTGGTTTTATTCAACCTTACGTGATTACTGGTTTGCTACAATGAGTTTTTTTATTCTCGCCGTACTCATTTATAGCTTGTTTTTCCGCTAAAAATCTTGCTAATTTGTAAAATGAATTAACAATTAGTTTGTAACTAGCTACCTGGAGTGTTTTCATGCAAGTGTTAAAAAATCTAATTCATTACAAATATTTTAAAATCGTGGTTTTATCCACATTCTTTATTATTAGTGCAATAGTCTATTTGGGTATAAAAATTTACGGTTTTTATCACTTAACCACTGAAGATGCCTACATTAATGCAAACGTAGTACAAATTGCCCCGCGCATACCTGGAAAAATTACAAAAGTCTATGTAACTAATAATCAATTTGTGCAAAAAGGTCAGCGCTTATTTGATATTGATGCAAAACCTTATGAAATTGCCGTGCAATCTGCGCAAGCACAAGTATTAATCGCTGAAGCAGAATTAAGTAAATCTGAAACTTCAGCAAAACGTACTATGCCGCTCGTTAAACAAAAATATTTATCGCCACAAGATGGTGATAATGCTAACGCGTTGTTGCAATCTGCCAAAGGTAATCTTGAGTTTGCTAAAGCAGGTTTGACACAAGCCGATTTAAATTTGACGTATACCACAGTAGTAGCGCCAGCGACTGGTTGGGTAGCTAATTTAACGTTAAATACAGGTGACATTGTAAATGCGAATCAACCGCTATTTGCTTTAATCAGCAAGGAAGTATTTTGGGTTGATGCTAACTTTAAAGAAACAGAAATGGCTGATATTAAAACTGGACAATTAGTCAACATTACAACCGATTTATACCCTAATCATCCTTTCACCGGTGTAGTAGAAAGCATTAGCGGCGGTGCAGGCACTGCTTTTTCATTACTGCCCCCGCAAAATGCAACGGGCAATTGGGTGAAGGTAACGCAAAGAATTCCTGTACGCATTCGTGTGGTAAATCCAGATGATGCACATCAATTACGTATCGGTAGCTCTGCCACTGTCACTATTTATTTACAAAAAATGTATCAACGCTCATGAAGCATGTCGCTGATTTACCGTTATATAAAACAATTTCTGCAATAGATAAGTGGCTTATTACTGCTGTTGTCATGTCTGCCACTTTGATGCAAGTGATAGATACAACCATCGTCAATGTCGCTTTGCCTCATATGCAAGGCACATTAAGCGCTTCATCCGATGAAATTACTTGGACTCTCACTAGTTATTTAGTTGCTTCAGCTATCTGCATGCCACTTACCGGTTATTTATCCGATAAATTTGGTAGAAAACAATTTCTTATTTTCTCTATTGCTGGTTTTACTGTTGCTTCTGCGCTTTGTGGAGCAGCATCCACTCTATCTGAAATGATTTTATTTCGCTTATTACAAGGCGTATTTGGTGCAAGTTTAGTTCCCCTTTCGCAAGCCATTCTCGCCGATATTTTCCCGCCTGAAGAACGTGGTAAGGCCATGGCGATTTGGGGTGTGGGAGTCATGGTAGGACCTATCATTGGGCCTGCATTAGGCGGTTATTTGACGGAAATTGTTTCCTGGCGTTGGACTTTTTACGTTAACGTTCCTGTAGGCATAGGTACACTCTTGCTCTCAAATATTTTACCCAATACAGCCACTATTCAAAGGAAAATGGATTGGTTAGGTTTACTGCTCCTTTCTATTAGCATAGGTGGTTTGCAATATGTTTTAGACCAAGGTAATTCTGCAGATTGGTTTAATGCAACTAGCATTTGCTTTGTCACTTACCTAGCGGTGACTAGTTTACTTATGTTTCTTTTACATCAAATTAACCGCCAAGAAAGTGTGATTGATTTAAGCATATTTAAAGATAGGAATTTTTTCTTAGCAAGTATCTTACTTTGCATTTTTGGCTTAGGACTATACGGTATGATGGTCATTCAGCCTATGATGATGGAAAAACTTTACCATTATCCGCCACTCACCTCCGGTTTATTAATGGCACCACGCGGTATCAGTGGCATGATTAGTATGATGATAGTAAGTAAGCTAATCACGCGTATTGATCCCCGTTGGTTAATTGCAACTGGTATCGTGATTAGCGTCTCAGGTATGGCTATTGGTACGCATTATTCGCTTGATAACATGAGCCCTGGTTGGATAATTGGGCCTATGATTCTACAAGGTCTTGGTCTAGGAATGGTTTTTGTGCCCTTGGCAACCGTTGCTTATTCAACCCTTCCTTTAGCATTAAGAACAGAAGCAGCAGGTGTTTATAGCCTCCTTCGCACTATTGGAAGTTCCATTGGCATTTCTGTTGCTATCACATTAAGCACACGCTACACCCAAACGTTTTGGAATGAATTAATTGCTTATATACAACCTTATAACAGTGCGCTTTATCACTATTTAACACCGCTTAACTTACAACCAACACAATCGCTAGGTGCAACCCTCGTTGTGAATGCCCTTTCACGTGAAGCACAAATGCTCGCATTTGTGAATGTGTTCGCGGTTATTATGTGGTGTTTTGTTGCTATGCTGCCGTTGGTTTTTTTGTTGAAAAATAGTAAATCAGTTAAGCTAAAAGTAGATGTGGTTGCTGAATGAATTACTGTGGTATTGGCAAATTCACATAGAATGTTAGCATGAACAAACAAAAACTATCATCCTAAGCATAAACTATCACTCCCAAGCACTTTTACTCCATTTTTAGCGTTACTCCTGTCATCCTGAGCGTAGCGAAGGATCTATTTAAACGTGACCATTCATGAAACATTAAGCAGATCCTTCGCTACGCTCAGGATGACAGGAGTGTCCCTAATAACCTTTAGCACTTTTATCAAAATGTCCTACGTATTTCTCAATACGTTGCACACCCGTTTCTAAAAATCCATCTTCGTGTAAATCAATCCAACGGTAACCAGGTGGTAAATGTGCTAAGCCAAATTCGTCACAATCACGTTCAAACTGAATGCAAGTAGAAGGAACAGAATAGCACTTGACGCCATTTACCATTTGCATATTTTCTTGATGAACGTGACCATATAACACTGCATTTACTTTAGGGTAACCAGAAATTAATTGCCAAAATTCATCGGCATTTTTCAATCCTAAATTATCTAACCATGCACAACCCATTGAAACAGGTTGATGATGAAAAACAATGATAGCTTGATGTTCAGGATAAGTTTGCAAACAATGTTGTAAATATGTTAATTGAGAAGCATCTAAAAAGCCTTCTACGCAACCTGGCTTCTGCGAATTTAATAAGATGATATGCCAATCTTTTAATACAATATGTTTATGACCAGATACAGGTTCTATGGGGTAAACAGCAGTAAGTGTACGTACATTATCATGATTACCTGGAATGTAATAAACAGGCACTTGTAATTCTTTTAACGCTTGTGCTATGCGTTCATACGATTCTTTTGAACCATCTTGTGATAAATCACCGGAATGAATAATTAAATCAATTTTGCCAGCAGCATTTTTAATAAAATTGACAACGGCTTGAAAACTTTCCTCGGTATTCACACCTAGTAGTGATTGGCTTGCATCAGCAAATAAATGACTATCACTAATTTGTATTATCCGTAATGGATGAGTCGTCATATTTTATTCCTTGGTTGAATATCATGATACCCAGTTTGAGCAATTTTCGTAAATGGTTTTATTAAGTAGGAAACGATAATAGCTCCTGCAATTAGGTAAGCTAAAGAAGCAATACTACCGCTAAAAAATAAGCCAGCCATCGCACTGCCAAAAGCTGCAAATCCTGAGAAAAATACGGTAAAGGTAGCAACGCGTATACCCATAGGCTCATTGCTTGATTCAATGATCAAACGATTAAGCGGCGAAAAACAGAGGGAAGAACCTAAAGAATAAAGCAACATAGCAGCTAAGAAAGGATAAAGTGTATATGGAAAAACGATAGAAGTGATTAAGACTAATACGCCGCCTGCTAAAGTAATCATTAATCCTAATCGGATTAAGCGTATTGCTCCTAATTTATCTACTAAATATTTAACTAGGTGATTTCCTAAAATATAAACGGTAAATAAAGCTGCTTGAATAACACCAAAAGCTAAAGCACTATAATGAAAGTTTTCAATAATAAGTATCGCACCCGCTGAAATCCAAGCAATCCAGCCAGCAAAAATAAAACCGGTTACTAACATTAACGACATAAATGGAACATTAGTCACAACTGAGAAATAACTTTTTGCTAATTTTGGTAATTGTATGGGTTCGCGTTTTTCTTTTGGCTGCGTTTCTGGCATCAATTTCCATAAGTAAAAAATAGCGATTAAACACCATAATGCTATCACCCAAAAAATACCACGCCAGCTGCTAATTAATAAAACGACACTACCAAATAAAGGTCCTAGAGCAGGAGCCAATACGGAAATACTGCTCATTAACGCTAGAATTTTTATCGCTTCATTTTGTTCGTATAATTCATGTATAGCAGCATAACCAGGTACCAACATAGTCGCAACCATGCTGCCCTCAATTAAACGCCCTAGCAGCAACGTATTCACATCGTGAGACATAGCGCATAGAACAGTGGCTAAAATATAAATAATGCCGCCACCAAGCAAAATAGGACGCCTGCCTAATCGATCAGACATAACGCCTATAAGTAACGGTAAAATAGCTTGGCCTATAAACCACATAGTCAGAGTAAATTGAGCTTGAGCTGAATTTAAGCTTAAATCTTGCATCATGTCTGGCAAGGCAGGCAAATACATGTCATTGGACAAATATGTGCCAATTTCATAAAAAACGAGAAAAAAAGGGAACAAGGCTAAATGAGATGCTTTCATATGTTTATCTTGATTTTAAGGAGTTTCTCTTGAAAATAGCATGATTAATTGGAGGAGTCAGGTTAATGCAAAAGCTATTGATTGTCATGGGATTTATTTTCATATTATTAGGTATTGCACTACCTTATATAAAAAAATTAGGCTTGGGTCATTTACCTGGTGATTTAATAATAAAACGCGCTCATTTTACGTTTTATTTTCCTTTAATGACTTGCTTAATGTTAAGTGTCATTGTGTCATTATTAATTTGGTGGCTGCAGAAATAGAGGAATAAGTAATGATTTTATGTTTAGATATTGGTAATACTCATATTTTCGGTGGTCTTTATCAAGAAGGCCAAATTCAGCTCCAATTCCGTTATCCTAGTGCAACACCAGCAACGTCTGATCAATTGGGTGTCTTTTTTAAAAGTGTCTTACGTGAAAATAACATTGATCCTAGTGAATTAAAGCAAGTCAGTATTTGCTCTGTTGTACCATCTATTAATTATTCTATTCGTTCTGCATTCTTAAAATATTTTTCTTTAGAACCCTTCTTCTTAGATGGAAAAAGTGTAAAGACATTAAAAATAATCTATCCCACACCCAATGAGATTGGCGCAGATAGAATTAGTAATGCAATTGCTGCGATACATGACTATCCAAATAAAAATATCATTGTCATTGATTTAGGCACTGCAACGACCTTTGATGGTATTACCGCAAACGGTGAATATTTAGGCGGTATTATCATGCCGGGGCTTTATATTTCTATGAAGGCACTCGCTGAAAATACAGCTAAGCTTTCTCCTGTTACTATTGTAAAACCCGAGAAAATTATAGGTAAAAATACCATGGAAAACATCCAAGCTGGTTTATTCTACAATCACCTTGGCGCAATGAGAGAAATAATACGCCGCATGAAGCAAACCACATTTAACAATGAAGAGGTGGTTGTATTAGGTACGGGTGGATTTGCTAGTTTATTTGCTGAAGAGGCTATTTTTACTGCGATTGTGCCTGAGTTGGTTTTACAAGGCCTTTATCTTTCTTCGTGATTTATGCTATGCGCGCTTAACTACTGTCATCCTGAGCGCAGCGAAGGATCTGCTTAAATCCCCTTGTAATTATAATTATTTTCCCTCGAAATCAAAATTAGGCAGATCCTTCGCTGCGCTCAGGATGACAGCTACATTGTAGAAAGGACAACAATACTAGAATAAACCAGCACAGCTTAAATGATCCTTGATGCCTGCTGCACTCCCATCACGGCCACATAATTCTTAAATATTCACACATTTTTCTTAAAACCATGTTCCATATGGAACATAGTAGCTTGCTAAGATCATGTTTATCAAAGGAACCTCAAACTCATCCCATAAACGTCCACGATACAAAATATAACTAAATGTGACATCTATGGGATGCATTCTGAAATAAAAAAGCCCGTACTTTTTAAGAAACGGGCTGGATTTAAAAATTAATTAAATATTTATTTTTCAATAACTTATGTCAAACTTCGGTGACCGAAGTTGATCTTAATAACCGCTGAACAATGCTAGCTCTGATGAGATTGCTCTTCACCCCTTCTAGCGTTGGATACTGCTTTCTGATCTTTATCACAGCTTTTTCTATGCGATTCATTAAATCTTCTGGCAAGCGAATGCTAACAATTTCACTGAGCTGATCCATATCTTCGGCTATATCTACTAAAGTAGGATAATCAGCTAATTCCAATAATGATTCGACTGATTCAATTATCCATTTACTTTTGCCTCGCATCCCATAACCGTCCTCAATTACGCGTTGTTGTAAGCGATGGTGTAATTTTTTTTGTAATTTAATTGATGTCATTACTTTATTTTGTGTCATGCCGCTATCTCTCGTTCCATTATTTCTATTAATTTACGAAAGGCTTTTGTTGTCTGACGTAAATCCATCCAATCTATTTGAGAAAAAACATCGGTATATTTTGAATAATCATGCTGGATTAATATGCCTTCAATTAATGCCTTTACAACATCAACATTATTCGTTGAACCCATATTAATTTTTACTGTTTGACGACCACGTTTGGCTGGTGCAATCAATTCTAACTTACTTTTCTTATTTGTCTTTTGCTGGTTAATTAAACTACGTAGCTCTTTTAAACTAGATCCGCTAATACAAGCATCAATTGCGTGTTTTCTAGTTTCATGACTAGAAACATTAGCTAGTAAAGCGGCCTTATCTAAATTACGAATATTGCCACGTTGTATCTCTAATTGAACATCAGCAGGTGCATTTAAAACGGTAAGATAATAAGTAGATTGTGACAAAGATAATCCCATAATGTTACGCAACAAAGTAGCATTAACATCGGTTTTGCCGTGCTGATTTTGATATTCACTCAATATATCTCTCACGTTTCCTAAACGTTCATCAAGCGTTAAATCTTCACGAGCTGTATTTTCAATCCATTGCACTAACTTAAGCTCAAAACCTTTAGGCTTATCGTTAAAAACCCTAGCTTCAATTTCTTGCTTGCCCGCTAAAATAGAAGCTAAACAACGACGTTCGCCAGCTACGATACGATAAAATTCACCAAGCTTGTAAACAACTATAGGATTAATAACACCGCTTGATTTAATCGTATGGGCTAATTCTTTCAAACGTTCTATTTCTTCTTGCTTACGATCATAAAGAGGATCATCAGGGCGAATACCTTGTCTTACATCCGACAAATCCACAGCTAATTTTCGAGGATTATCAGGATCTAATTCAATGCGAGAAAGTGGTAAAACTACGTTTCTATATGTACCTGCATTATTTTCGACAACATTAATTGTTTCGCTCAAGCCACGTGTTAATGCTTCTGAAATACCAAAACGTTTTTTCTTAGTCATGCAAATATCCTCTCTGCAATATGGCTGCAAACTTCCAATGCTTCACTTTTGGCAACGTGCTGCTCTTGAAAATCAAAAATAGAACGCGGATTAGAATCTGCTGCATCAACTTCAGCAAAAACGATACGTTGGGAAAATTTAACAGGAAGCACATATTTACCTATCGCAGAATTTCCTTGCAAGCTCTTTAAAATATCTTTATGTAAACGAGTTTGCTTAAACATATTAGGTAAAATACCGACTAATTGTAACGGACGGGATTTTTCACGAGTCAAGGATTCTTGCATCCATAATTGCAACATCCCGTATATACCTTGAACAGGTTGTTCTTCCATGACAGAAGGAATAATGATATGAGAAGCTGCTTTAATGACGCTAATTGTTAAAGGACCTTTAGAAGGAGCAGTATCAATAACAACAGTATCGTAAGCTGCACGCACATCAGATGAATTCAAAAAGCTAGCTAATTGCTTATGCACTTTTTCGACGACTTCAGAGCGTCTAACTGACTCAGCAGCGAGCAATTTTTCAGCATGCCCAGGCGCAATGTCTAAATTTTCTACGAATGTAGGATAAGGAATCACTCCTTGACCATAAAATATTTCTGCAATGCTGCTACGACCATCCCAACCTTCATCATCTTCATCAGTTGGATCGTAATCAGGGTGTATAGGGGGCATTAATCCTTCAGGTGCTGCAGGATCTATTTCCATATGTAAATATTGGTGGGAGAAATTACATTGAGGATCAAAATCGATACAAAGCGTACGTCGTTTTTTATTCTTGCTTAAATATTCTGCCATCAATTTACTACAAGTTGTTTTACCAACGCCGCCTTTATTGTTTACAAACGCTATGATTTCCATCTAAGACTCCTTTCATTTGTATTACGATAATGCCTAATATATCATTTGTTCTGTTTTAACATACATAAAAAAATATAAAAAATAACATCACGCAGTTGTGTTTTTGTTTATCTTTAGTTTAGTTTTTGTTTAGACCAATATAAGCTTATGAATTACAAAATGTTTAATGCTGAATTTGTGACATCTATGGGAAACTTTGTGACGGTTATGGGATAAAGTGTGACGTTCATGGGAAAGGATGTGACGGCTATGGGAAATAATGTGACAGATGTGGGATTAAAAGAAAGTAAGCGCGAACTTAAAAAGCACGCAGCAACAATTCATTGTTCAAACACCTTGAGTTTGTTACAGCGCAAAATTACCAATGCATTGCTCTACCATGCATATAAAGAACTCATGATCAAAGAAGAACATGAAATTACCGTTAAGCAATTGTGTAAGTTGATTGGCTATCAAGGTAATAATCATGCTGCCATTAAAGAAGCCTTCAAAGGCTTAATTTCGACCGTGATTGAATGGAATCTCATCAATGATGTTACGGGGGCGGAGAATTGGACAGCAAGCTCTATAATCGCTAGCGTAAGCCTAGAAGGCCCTCTTTGTTACTACGCCTATTCGCCCCGTATGAAACAATTACTCCATTCACCCTCTATGTTTGGCAAAATTGATTTAGTGATTCAATCCAAATTTCGCTCAAGCTATGGACTCGCTTTATACGAAAACTGTATCCGTTATAGAGGCCTACCTCAGACAAAATGGTTGGATATGGCATTATTTAAAAAGCTAATGGGAGTTCCTGAGGGTAAATACGACGTATTTAGAGATTTTAAGCGCCGCGTTTTAGATAAAGCGGTAGATGAAGTAAATACTTATTCTGATCTTTTTGTTACCTCAGAATTTATACGTGAAGGGCGTAAAGTTGTTAAAGTAAGATTTACTTTAAAAGACAGAGCTAAAAAAACACGATTAGGCACTAAGGCCATCCCTCTTCAATCTGAAGAACCGGATTTAGTATCATTAAAATCTAAATTGGAAACAGTGTTTGGTTTAACTGAGCAACAAGCTGCAGAGTTATTAACAGCCTATGATAGCCAATTTGTATTAACCAAGATGGCTATGGTCGAATCATCTAAAACATTCCAAGAAGGTAGAGTACAAAGTTTAGCTGGGTATTTGTTAAGCGCAGTAAAAAATAATTATCAGCCGCCTAAAATAAAACAAAAAGTGGTTAACTTGCGAGATGCGCACGCAGAATTAGAATTATCTGAATTAAAGCGTGACGTAGAAGATATTAAACAAGCTTATGCTATTTACAAAGAAGAAACGATTACCTCATCTATTGCTGCATTAAAGACAAGAGCACGCAATAAATTTATGCAATCATTTTTTCAATTTGCAGAACCTGTCGTGCAAACTATTTTGCAGCTGCAAAAAAATAAATATTCACGCGAAAATATTTTAGAATCACCACAAATGAAAGCATTGCTTAGACAATTTGCTTTGCGTGAATTAGACGTGATTGCCATCATGCCCATAGAAGAATTTGTTGTGCAACACGTAGATGAAAATAAACGTGAAGCATGGCAAAAATTAAAATCGCTTGATCCCGATAATTCTTTATTAAAACAACTTGATTAAGGTGAGAAAATGATTGTGAATAGATACAAAAACTTATCTTGATAAGTCTAAAATTTTAATTTATTTAATATAAAACGCTAGATGCGTTATATAATAAAAGTGAACTACCTTTATATTTAACTATAGGGGAAAATAAAATGGTTGCTAAAAAGAAAAAAACCACTAAAAAACGTAAATAATTGTTGTAATCAGAGGAGGCGAAAGCCTCCTTTCTGATTTAAGTATCACATTTTTCTTACTATGATGGTTTTTAAATAATCTGTTTCTGGTATAGCAACATGGATAGGATGATCAGGTCCTTGATGTCCTCTTTCCAATATTTGTATTTCACATTTAGCACGGTAAGCAGCGCGTTGTAATAATGCTGTTAAATCTTCCATTTGAATATGCATAGAGCAAGAACAAGAAAATAAAATACCTTGTGGCTTTAGTAAACGCAGCGCTAATTCATTAATGCGTTGATAAGCAATTATCCCTTCTTTTTTATCTTTGACTTTCTTTACAAAAGCAGGTGGATCAACAATGACTACATCGTAAGTACGACCTTGTTGCAGCAAATCTTTTAGTGCAGAGAAAGCATCGGCATTTATGACATTTATTTTTTCATTTACATTATTCAGTTTTGCATTTTCTAAAATAAATTCACAGGCTAAAGGAGATGCATCAATGCAATCTACTGATTTAGCACCAAATGCGGCAGCTTGTATGCCCCAGCCACCAACGTAGCTAAATACATCGAGTACTGATAAATGAGGGACGTAGGCTGCTAAACGCGCGCGGTTTAATCTGTGATCGTAAAACCATCCTGTTTTTTGGCCTTGCCATAAAGGAGCGTTAAATGTAACACCATTTTCTTCGACTAAGATTTTTTCAGGCGGTTTTCCTAAAGCAGCTTCAATTTCTATAGGCAAAGCTTCTTGCTTACGGATACTACTATCATTTTTAAATAAAATGCTTTTGGTTGCGGGTAATACAGTTTGGATAGCAGTCACTATGTCTGCTTTATGTAGATTCATACCAGCTGTATTAATCTGAACCACAATGTCTTCATTAAACCGATCAATAATAAGTCCTGGCAAGCCGTCTGCTTCACTAAAAACGAGCCTATAAAACGGCTTCAAAAACAAATGTTCACGTAAAATTAGCGCTTTACTTAACTGTTCCGAGAAAAATGCTGTATTCAAGCGCTTATCTAATGATCGACTAAATAATCTACCTGAGATTAATGAATGCGGATTAACATAGGCTATACCCAATGCTTCTCCATCTGCTGCTTCAATGATGGCTTCTTCGCCTGGCATAAGGGATTTAAGCGGTGTTATAGCAATATCAACTTCATTACTAAATATCCAACTATGACCCATTCTCAGGCGTCTATCTTCACGTTTTTTTAAACGGAGCTTCTGGAGGGACATACGATGCGTGCCTAATATAAAAGTAGGCAAGAATAACGCTGCGCATCGTATTCGTCAAATTAGACCTTACGGGGTATTCGTATATAGACTTTCGGGCTCTTTCTCTTCTGTCTCTGTATATTGCCTTGCATATTGCTCAGAGAATAAAGCAGAAGGATGATTTGAAATACCAGGGGTTTCCTGGTTAATAACATTAATATCTACCATTTGGAGCTCTTTAGGCTCTATAGAACTAGCAGAAGAGATGCTAGGAGAAGTGAGGTTATCGCTTGAGCCACTACTCGATCCCTTTTTTACTTTATATATTTCTTCTAATTGAGCAACAGTATCACCTTGTATTCTTTTCATCATTTCATATTTCTTACGCTCTTCTTCATCTAAGCTAGCTTTAATCACAAATTCTTGGAAGGATATTTTAGGCGCATCTTGGAATTTGAATATGTAATACCATTCACAAAATTCAGGTTGTAAGCAAAGTGGAACTTGATAGTTAGCCGCGTTTTCACAACCTATTTCAACTATTTCAGAAACATTTGGTTTTTTTAAATTTATTAATTTTAAACGTATAGCTTCATCACAATAAAAACTGTCTCCTAATAAGGCTAATTCAGTGATATATTGATCTTTTTGAATATTTAAATCGGAAACACCTTTGCCTTGTTCAGTTGTCATTAACTTGTTTTTTTGTATATCTAACTCTATTATTTTTTCTCTTAGTGATTCCATTCTTAAGTTGAGTTCAGGACCATATTTTTGTAATTGCAAAATAATAAGGCCTGCCAGCGCATGCAGAGTAAAGCAAGAAACTGAATTACCCTTTATAGTTAATAACCCGCGCGCTTGTTCTGCTTGATCACGTAAGGTAAATATGAGCTTATACCATCCATCAAAATCTCTAGCTGCATTGATTTCTGATTTAACGAATTTAATTTTTTCTTGGATTTGTGTATTTACATCGGTCTGACCACTTGCGGTGGAAGCAGCCATATTCGCGGCTGTTTTTAACCAACCAGCGACAGTACTGCTATTTCTATCACGATATTGTGTATAGAGATCTAAATATTGGATTAATATTTGTGGATTTAAAATTCTATTTTGCATACTAGCTCCCTGCTACTAACTAAATCAATTCCATTGATAATTTTCCATACTAAATTATTTTTCTTAAGAAAGCCTTAACATTTCTCTTTCATGAAAAATAGTTTTAGGTACAATCAATGGCAGTATAGATTGCATTTTAAGGAGGAAGCACTATGCTCTTTTTGAATTTTGCGCTGGGTGATACAGCTGATATGTTACGTGAAGCTGTAAAAGAATTTGCTGAGCGCGAGATTGCTCCCCTTGCTGCTGAAATAGATCAAACTAATCAATTCCCTACTCATTTATGGCCCAAGCTAGGCCAATTAGGCCTTTTAGGTATTACGGTTGAAGAAGAATATGGCGGATCTGGCTTGGGTTATTTAGCCCATGCCATTGCCATGGAAGAAATTAGCCGTGCCTCTGCTGCAATAGGTTTAAGTTATGGTGCGCATTCTAATTTATGCGTTAATCAAATTCGTTTAAACGGTACTGAAGAACAAAAAAAACGTTATTTACCAAAATTATGTACGGGTGAACATATTGGCGCACTCGCTATGAGTGAAACAGGCGCAGGTTCAGACGTCATGGGCATGCAATTGCGGGCAGAAGAAAAAGAGGGATATTACTTATTAAACGGCACAAAAATGTGGATTACAAACGGCCCTGATGCACATACGCTAGTTGTTTACGCTCGCACGCAACCTGGTTCTCGCGGAATTACTGCTTTCATCATAGAAAAAGATATTCCAGGTTTTTCTACAGCACAAAAATTAGATAAATTAGGTATGCGCGGTTCAAATACCTGTGAATTAATTTTTGAAAATTGCAAAGTTCCTGCAGAAAATTTGTTAGGGAAAAAAAATCACGGTGCGCAAGTTTTAATGAAGGGTTTAAATTATGAAAGAGTTGTATTAGCTGCAGGCCCTGTAGGAATTATGCGCGCTTGCTTAGACATTGTTTTACCTTATGTTCATGAGAGAAAACAGTTTGGTAAAGCAATAGGTGAATTTGAATTAATGCAAGCAAAACTTGCAGATATGTATACTTCTCTTATGACGTCACAATCTTATCTTTACGCTGTTGCTAAAGCCTGCGATCGCGGCGATGTGACACGAAAAGATGCGGCTTCAATTATTCTTTATACAGCTGAAAAAGGCACGCAAGTCGCTGACCAAGCGATACAATGTTTAGGTGGTAATGGTTATATCAATGATTTTCCCACAGGCCGTTTATGGCGAGATGCAAGACTTTATGAAATTGGTGCGGGTACCTCAGAGATAAGACGTATGTTAATTGGTAGAGAATTATTTGATGAAACAACTTAATAGATAGGAATTTTTCTTGTGACTGGATTTCAAACGCAAATTAATTTTGATGATAAAGTAATACAACAAAATGCAAATAGCATGCGAGCAATGTCAGATGAATTGCGAAAATTAATTGTGAAAATTCAAGAAGGCGGTGGAGAAAAAGCAAGAGATAGGCATAAACAACATGGAAAATTATTACCGCGTGATAGGATTGAACTTTTACTCGATCCAGGTTCTGATTTTTTAGAATTATCACCCCTTGCTGGCTATGAATTATATGAAGATGACATTCCTGGCGGCGGTATCATTACAGGCATAGGAAAAATCATGGGAATAGACTGTATGATCATTGCCAATGATGCCACAGTAAAAGGCGGAACATACTACCCTATCACTGTAAAAAAACATTTACGTGCTCAAAAAATTGCAGAGCAAAATCATTTACCGTGTATTTATTTAGTTGATTCAGGCGGCGCATTTTTACCAAAACAAGATGAAGTTTTTCCTGATGAAACGCATTTTGGCCGTATCTTTTATAATGAAGCTAATATGTCAGCACAAGGTATCCCGCAAATTGCTGTTGTTATGGGATCTTGTACAGCAGGTGGCGCTTATATTCCTGCAATGGCAGATGAATCTATTATGGTGAGAGATCAAGCTACTATCTTTTTGGCAGGCCCTCCCTTAGTTAAAGCAGCAACAGGCGAAACAGTCACAGCAGAAGCATTAGGCGGTGCTGATGTTCATTGTCGTTTATCCGGTGTCGCTGATTATTATGCTCAAAATGATGAGCATGCGATTGCCCAAACAAGACGAATTGTAGCTAATTTAAATTATCAAAAAAAATCTCAAATCCAGGTGCAAAAAATTAAAGAGCCGCTTTACGAAGCACAAGAATTATATGGCATTATTCCCTCTGACCCACGCTATCCTTTTGATGTGCGCGAAGTCATTACGCGCATAGTAGATGAATCGGAATTTGATGAATTTAAAGCTTTATACGGCAAAACAATTGTATGTGGATTTGCCCACATTTGGGGAATACCGGTTGGCATCATTGCAAATAATGGTATTCTTTTTCCTGAGTCTGCTTTAAAAGCGACGCATTTTATAGAGATTTGCACCCAGCGTAAAATCCCTTTACTTTTCCTGCAAAACATCACTGGTTTTATGGTAGGAAGCAAAGTTGAATCAGAAGGCATTGCTAAACATGGTGCAAAATTAGTAACAGCAGTTGCTTGCGCGAAAGTACCCAAAGTTACCGTCATCATTGGCGGCAGTTACGGCGCAGGCAATTATGCAATGTGTGGTCGTGCATATGACCCTCGTTTTCTCTGGATGTGGCCTAATGCGCGTATTGCTGTAATGGGCGGAGAACAAGCAGCCAGTGTGTTAGCCCAAGTGACTAAAGAAAAGAAAAAACGCCATGGTGATCCTTGGACGCAAGAAGATGAAAAGAATTTCAAAGGACCTTTGTTGCAACAATATAACCAGCAATCCTCTGCGTATTATTCCAGTGCAAGGCTTTGGGATGATGGAGTGATTGATCCTGTTGATACGCGCAAGATAGTCGGAATGAGTTTAGCTATTTCTTTAAACGCCCCTATTTTACCCACTAAATTTGGCTTATTTAGGATGTAGTATGAAAGATAATTTAATACGTACAACAAAATCTCAAGGCATTGCTATTATTAACTTAAATAGACCAGAAAAGCGCAATGCGATGAATGCGGCATTGATACATGAATTAAATACGGTATTAAATGAATGCGAATTAGATAACAACATACGTCTGATTATGTTAAGAGGTGAGGGTGAACACTTTTGTGCAGGTGCAGATATTTCTGCGATGCAGCAAATGATAGGAAGCGATGATGATGCTAATTACGATGATGCGCAGCATTTAGCAGATTTAATGTATAAGCTCTACACTTATTCTAAACCTACTCTAGTTTTAGCGCATGGAGCAACATTGGGTGGCGGCTTAGGATTATTATCTGCTTGTGATATTGCTGTTGCAGCAGAAAATGCTGTATTTAGTTTTTCAGAAGTAAAAATTGGAATTGTACCCTCTATTGTAAGTCCTTATGTATTAGCTGCTATTGGTGAACGCGCTGCACGTTATTATTTTTTAACGGGCGAACGTTTTCATGCAGAAGCTGCTAAGCAAATAGGATTGATTCAACAAATTGTCGCCCCTGAAGTTCTATTAGAGACTGGTATGGCATTAGCCAAAATTATTTTACAAAATGGGCCAAAGGCTTTAAAAGCAGCAAAACAGTTAATTAATTCTGTTAGTAAAGAAAAAATTTCCGAATTACTAGCACAAAAAACAGCGCAACATTTAGCAGAATTACGGATTACACCAGAAGCTCAAGAAGGCTTAAAAGCATTTTTAGAAAAAAGAAAACCTAATTGGCTAGTAGAGGAATAAAGATGTCACTCCCAAGAAAAGTGAAAATAGTAGAAGTAAGTCCCCGCGATGGTTTGCAAAATGAAGCAAAACAAATTTCCGCTGAAATTAAAATTGAACTCATCAACCAATTAAGTGAAACAGGTTTGCCTGTGATTGAAGTAACCAGTTTTGTTTCACCAAGATGGATTCCACAATTAGCAGATAATCGAGAAGTCTTTCAAGGCATTACTAAAAAGGAAGGCGTCAGTTATCCAGTCCTTATTCCTAATCTTAAAGGTTTAGAAGCAGCGATGGCAGCTGGTGTAAAAGAAATCGCTGTATTTACGACACCTTCTGAAACATTTTCACAACGAAATACTAACTGTTCAGTAGCTGAAAGTTTAAAGCGTATTAAAGAGGTGGTTGAGATTGCTAAGTCTAATGACATACAGGTAAGAGCTTACTTATCTTGTGTGCTAGGTTGTCCTTACGAAGGTGAAATGGATGCCAAAAAAGTAGCTGACCTTGCTCAACAATTATTGCAATTAGGCTGCTACGAAATTTCTTTAGGCGACACGATAGGAGTAGGCACACCACTTAAGACTAAACGGTTATTGGAAGTGATTAGCCAACAATCTAATCTCAGTCAATTTGCTGTGCATTTTCATGATACTTACGGCCAAGCATTAGTAAATATTTACGCTGCTTTAGAAATGGGAATACAAACGATTGATAGTTCTGTTGCAGGCATTGGTGGTTGTCCTTATGCAGAGGGAGCGGCGGGGAATGTGGCGACTGAGGATGTCGTTTATTTATTGCAAGGATTAAACATTGAAACGGGAATAGATTTAGAAAAATTAGTCACAGTTGGGCAATTTATTTCTAAGGAGCTAGGTCGTCTTCCCCAATCGAAAGTGAATATGGCGTTAGCTCATATCATTGTTCAATCTAAAGCGAGTATATCATTAGCTAATGGCAAGTGACTTCAAGCCCATTGCCGCGGCTTTCTTGTTCTATTGCCTTAACGCTAGTTTGATATTTTGTGAGTATAGAAGAGTGTGCTGCATCATTTACACTCTTAAAAAAATTTGGTGTATCATTTGAAGCGCGGGAAGGTTCTGAAGAAGAAATTGGATTAATAGGAAGGCGAATTACAGCATCAGAAGAGTCAGTAGAGAAAGAAGGATTATTAACTCTTTGCTGGGGTGGTTTATTTCGCTGCCATTCAGCATAAACACTAGCTGGAACAACTATACCGTCTGATAAAGGTGCTTCATCTTCAAAATCATCTTCCAATAAAGTCCTCGGTGGGTTAAAAGGTATTGGCTGATTTTTTAATACAGTAATTATATTAGCTTGAGATTGGCGGTCTTTCTCTACCGCGGGTCTAGAAAAACTTGCCTCTGATTGAATGAGTAGGTCAGATTTTATATCCTTGGAAAGGGATTCATCATCAATAATTAATTCACGTCTATTGATTAATTCCTCACTAGCTTGAGGAATAATATCTTCATTAAGTGGGGGTTTGGGAGCAGGTTTCGGTGTTAATCCTAACCATTTAAATAGAGGAACAATTGCTATAGCTAAAGAAGCTCCGACAACGGCTCCGATAGCACTACCTATAGGAATCCCTATTCCAGGGAAAGCAAACATACCAATGAAGCTACCTATTGCAGAGCCAATAATAATGCCAGTCGCCATACGTTGAGTCCAAGGGAGTATATGATCTTTTACATACTCAGGATCATTGAATATTGACGATGGCTTCGCTTTTTTTGATCGAAATTTTACGTATTGTCTATAAAAAAATTCTCGGCCTACACCAAATAGGCCCGTGATAAGTACCCCAGCTTCTGGAACAATAGGGTTATAATCACTTGGAATTTTAGCAGTAATCGCAGGAGCTATTCCTTGCTTGGAGCCTACTAATGAACCAGTGCGAAAAGCATAATCGGGGCTATTACCCGTATCCACAGAGCCAAAAAAATAATGGCTTATGACAGGCCCAACAAATCCAAATAGTAACCCGCCAATCACAGCGCCAATTGCATTGCCGATAGCAGCCCCTGCTATTGCACCTAGTCCAGGAAGTAAGAAAGCCCCTATTAATGCACCAGCAACACCGCCTATCGCACCTGCAAAAGCCATCCCTGCACGTATTTGATTGGTTTTATAGTCTGAATAGAATTTGGCGATAAATCTTTCTACAAAAGATTTTTCTTTAACGAGAGTCTCTTTGCTAGATGAGTCATCTGGAGGGGATTTTTTTGGGAAATATTTGTTAATAAGGTTTTTTATTCTAGGTGCAACATGATATTTAATGACATTTCCTATTGGAATAAGAATTGTGCCTAGGAGAAATCCAAATAGTCCGCCTATCGCACTTCCAATAACAATACCTATTTCAGGGGAAAAGAAAAATAATCCGATAATTGCTCCAACAATGGTTCCTATGTGTGAAGACCATACAATTACCATTTTTACATATTTAGACCAGCCATCACCCTCTACACCAAATTCAAAGTATTTTTTTAAAGTATCTTCCCAATCTCTTTTTTTAAAATAATTTAAAAAATCGACTCTGAAAAAAATAAGACCTGTTAGTCCTAAGACTAAACCGCATGTATAACCAATCAGCGTGGAGAAAATTTTATTGGTGATAGTATGACCACCAGGAAGGAGAGGGATAGGAACGACATTGCCAACAATGTCGCCTATTTTAAGGCCCAATACAAACATCGTTTTAAAACGGCGTGACCAAGGATTTAATTTATCAGGGAGGATGAGGGTACGCCAATAATCACGTGCTTTTTTAGTCGGTAGAAGCTTTAGCACCAATACCCAGCCTAATGAAATCGCGATGCCAAACATGGTGCCAATAAAATTGTACCAAACTTTTATATAATCGCCGTTACTAGCGCGGTTCCAAAAAGGAATAAGTGTTGATACACCGACTGAACTGCCAATGATATTGGCTGTTTCATTGAGGCGAATAGCTGTATCGGCATCTTGTCTTACTTTTTCGTAGGGATCACTAGGAATGGGGTTTTTAGGGGGGGTAGAAGGTATTTCTTCATCGAGATCTACATTACTGACCATACCACCATCGCTAAGGTTACCGTAAGAAGGGCCTGTAGTTGGAGTTGAGGTATGTGCCATATAGTGATAATCCTCTCAATTGGGGAGGTTAGCTATATCCCGTTATTATTCTTTAATACATTCCTGGCAGGCAGAAGAATACCAGAAGGGTATGGCGAAAACAAGGTATTATTTTAATACACTATGTTTGTAACTGTATGTGAAATATACTATTAAACCCAGAATGGTCCAGATCAAAAAGCGCCACCATGTGACTAAGGGGAGATTAAGCATTAAATAGACACAAAACCCCACACCCAACAAAGGTATAACTGGGCTAAAAGGAAGCCTAAAAGGGCGTGGTAAATCGGGATGTGTCCAGCGAAATACAATGACGCCACCGCAAACAAAGGCAAACGCTGCTAGCGTGCCTATGTTTACTAATTCTGCAGCTCTATCGATAGGGGCAAAGCCTGCAATTAAGGCAATAATTGTACCCATAATAAGAATAATTCGTATGGGAGTATGAGTGGTGGGGTTTACTTTCGCGATGACTAGCGGTACTAAGCCGTCTCTAGACATAGCCAAGAAAATACGAGTTAAACCGTAAAACATAACGAGCATGACGGTGGTTAAGCCCGCAATAGCACCAGCAGCAATAATACCGCCTATGGTTTGGTGGCCGATTTGTAATAGAGCATCAGCGACGGGTGAGCGAACATTTAGTGTGGTGTAAGGCACTATGCCTGTAAGTAAACCTGACACTACGATATAAATTAGGGTGCATACGACCAATGAGGCAATAATGGCGATAGGCACATCTCGTTGGGGATCTACTGCTTCTTCTACAGCGGTAGAGAGCGCATCAAAGCCAATGTAGGCGAAAAAGACTAAAGCTGCACCTTGCATGACGCCCAGCCAGCCAAAGGGAAGAAAGTCGTGCCAGTTATCTACATTTACATTTAAGCTGGCTACCGCTATAAAAACGGCAATGGTGAGTAATTTAATAAAGACAATTACCGCATTAAACTTCACACTTTGTCTCACGCCTATGCAAAGTAATCCGGTTAAAGCTAAGATGACTAACATAGCTAATAAGTTAATTGCACCACCTTCTTCAAAAGGATTTTTAGTTAAAGCAGTAGGTAAATGGATATGCATTGCTTCAAATAAATTGCTTACATAACCAGACCAACCTATTGCAACAGTGCCCACACTCATGATGTATTCGAGTAATAAATTCCAACCAATAATCCAAGCGATAAATTCACCAAATCCTGCGTAAGCATAACTGTATGCACTCCCTGTGCCTCCCACACTTGCTGCTAATTCTGCATATGCTAGAGCGGCAAACATAGAGGCAAAGCCTGCTAAAGTGTAAGATAAAACTACGGCAGGACCTGCTTTCGTTGCTGCAGCGATACCTGTTAAAACAAAGACACCGGCGCCAATAATTGCACCTATTCCCATTAAAGTCAGGTCGATCAAATTGAGAGAACGGTGTAGGGAAGAATGTTGATGAATATGGCCTATGGCTTTTTTTCTAAACAGATTACGCAACATAAACCTATCCTTGGCTTAAAAATGCATATGGCTAGTTTATCACAGATCCCTTAAGACATTTTCACAAAGACCTAATTTTTTCCAGCTGCAAGTGGCACAAATGCGATGAAAGGTGGGTAAAGTAATTTGTTTAGCGATTAAATTCTTAGCTTCTTTCCATGTAATTTCATCACCAATTTGAAGATTAAGCGCTTCTTTATGTGCATTATCTAACACAGCAATGCTAGCTTCTGTTTCACATAAACCTTGTTGATTATGAGGGCAGGGACTGCAAATCGAATCGGTGTTAGCAGTAACGGTGATGGGTGTATTTTCACCTAATGGCGTATTGAGATACGCCATTATAGCAGTGAAATTAGCGATAAACTGGGGCGAATAACCTTTACCTTGAAAACATAGAGCGCATAAAAAATGATGCGGTCTAAAGGCAATTTGCATAGTTAGCGCTGTTTCCAAAATCTAGGTGCAATGGAGGCTAATGCTAATAGTTTAATAATTTCTGTAATAACAAATGGCAGTAAGCCAAAAGCAATCGCATTTTTTACACCTACGTGCAAGGATAATACGCCAACACCTAAGAGGAAAATAATACTCACACTTAATAGGCCAGTAGCAAAACTCGTTAATACATTTTTAGTCCAACCTTTTTCAGCTAAATAACCGCCTAGCCAAGCAGCCGGTAAAAATCCTAAAAGATATCCTAAAGTAGGACTGAAAAACACAGTGCTGCCCGCAGAAAAATCAGCAAATACAGGTAATCCTACAAAGCCACTGATTAAATAAGCAGAGACAATATAAGTTGCATAACGCATGCCACATGCCATGCCGATTAATACAACGGTGACACTCTGAAAGGTTAAGGGAACAGGTAATAAAGGAATGCTTAATTGGGAAGCAAAGGCTAAAAGTAATACGCCTGCAAAAACGGTAGCTAATTGCTTAGACAGCGATTTATCCTTTGGTAGAAAAATACTTTGCATAGCCACGCTGGGATAAGAGTTCATGTTAATACCTATTTGAGTGATAATTAAATCAGCCGCACATCATAATAATTTACAAATAAAAAGTAAAAGATTTCTAGTCTTTTTTTACACAGCACTGGGTTCTGTAGAGATATCGTCAGCTTGTCATTCTGAGCATAAAGCTTATACTCAGGACGACCTCTCTAACAGTCCTATTATTCAGCATTTGCAGCAGGTTGAAAATTACAAGCAATTTCTAAGGTTTTATTCATAGCAGACGGCTTTTCAACGGATAACAGTAAACGGCCTTCAACATCAGCTAAGTGTTCATATTTATTCGCAGGGATATGGTCGCTTTGGAGAATGATGGGTTGTAAGGTGGTTACCTTCTGGCGGCCGCGGTATTCAAAAATGCCCTTAATCCCAGGGTGATTTGCAATGCAGCGTATGCCTTTTTTTTGTGTAAAGTCGTAAGTGACTTGTAAGGTATCTTGTTCATTTAACGTCACAAGAAAGGGTAGACGATGTTTATAAATAGTTTCTGCTGAACTTACGAGAGGCAAGATCAGTATGAAAAATAAAGAAAAAATGCGAATAAATTGCATATTGGCTACTCCCCGTTTGCTGTTTTTCAGCTTATTATGAGATACACCATAGCATAAAATGAGACAAAGTACCGCTACATCTCTACGTAATTTGGCCCACTTCCTCCTTCAGACGGCGTCCAAACAATATTTTGCGTAGGGTCTTTAATATCACAGGCTTTGCACTGTATACAATTACCACCGTTAATATGCAGGCGTGGTTCATTTTTGTCGTTATAAACAATTTCATAGACCCCGGCTGGACAGTAACGTGTCTCCGGAGAGGCATATTCTTTGAAATTAATTTGGATAGGCACTTCGTATCGGTTTTTCAATTTCAAGTGATAAGGTTGATTTTCATCATATTGCACATTCGCAAGATAAACTGACGTTGTTAAATCAAAAGTAATTTTATTGTCATGTCTAGGATAAGAAATAGGGGTGCAGTCCGCTGCTTTTTTAAGTGAGTCATGATCAGGAATAGTATGGTGAAAAGTCCACGGCGCACGTCCGCGTAAAAGGTAAGTATCAAGCGCGGAATAAGCAAGACCTGGTAATAATCCAAAATTAAAAGCGGGCCTAATATTTCTTACTTTGTATAAATCTTCCCATAACCAACTTTGTTTCAATTTTTCAGGATAAGATGTGCATTCGACATTCGTTGATGTCGTTAGTAAGTTATATAACTCTTCTGCAGCTATCATGCCGGATTTCATTGCATTGTGTATGCCTTTAATTTTAGCAACATTTAAAAAACCTGCGGCATCACCAATAATCATGCCGCCTGGTACAGTTAATTTAGGAATAGATTGAAGACCCCCTTCCACTAAAGTACGCGCACCGTAAGCAATACGTTGACTTTTTTCTAGCAAAGGCGCAATGCTTGGATGAGTTTTAAAAAGTTGGAAAGTTTCATAAGGATTTAAATAAGGATTTTCATAATCGAGTCCAACAACAAAACCAATTGACAGTAAATTTTTACCCCAATGATAAGCAAATGAACCACCATACGTTTTATAATCTAATGGCCAAGCAACAGAGTGCATGACACGGCCTGCTTGATGTAACTCCGCAGGAATTTCCCATAATTCCTTAATACCTAAGCCGTAAGTTTGTGGATCAACTTTGTCACGCAAATTAAAACGTTTAAATAATGTTTGTGTTAGTGAACCGCGGCAACCTTCGGCAAATAATACTTGTTTAGCACGTAATTCTATACCAGGTTGATATTGAGCTTTAGGTTGCCCTTGTCTATCAACACCTTTATCACCGGTAATGACACCGCAAATTTTGTCATTTTCATAAATAATTTCTGTTGCAGCAAAACTTGCAAAAATATTTACACCTAAACTTTCTGCTTGAGCAGCAAGCCATCGACACCATTGGCCTAAACTAATAATGTAATTACCTTTATTATGCATTTGCGGTGGCGTAGGTAAACGAAAGGATCTTTTTTTAGTGAGAAATAAAAAATGATCTTCAGTCACAGGCGTATGAAGCGGTGGATTTTTGGTTTGCCAATCAGGAATTAATTCATTGAGTGCACGGGGTTCAAATACAGCGCCCGATAAAATTTGTCCGCCAACTTCTGCTGCTTTATCGATAATACAAATATTAAGCGGCTGTTGATTAGCAATGCTAAGTTGCGCAAGCTTAATTCCTGCTGCTAAACCTGAAGGACCTGCGCCCACAATAACTACGTCAAAATCCATCGCTTCGCGATTCATTTTTACCTCTTAAATTGTTTCAACTGCAATGGCAGTTGCTTCGCCACCGCCTATACATAATGTTGCAATACCGCGTTTTAATTTACGTTGTAGTAAAGCAGCTATTAGAGTTACTAAAATACGCGCACCTGTTGCACCAATAGGATGACCTAGTGCACATGCACCACCGTTTACATTAATCTTGTCACGAGCAATATTTAAGTCGTGCATAAAAGCTAATGCTACAACAGCAAAGGCTTCGTTAATTTCAAATAAATCGATGTCTTCAATTTTCCAGTGAATCTTTTCTAATAATTTTTTAGTCGCATCAATAGGGGCTGTTGTAAATTCTGCTGGCGCTTTAGCAGAAGAGGCGTGTCCTACTATTTTTACTAATGGCTTTAATCCACGTTTTTCAGCTTCAGATAAACGCATTAATACTAATGCTGCTGCACCATCTGCGATGGAACTGGAATTACCTGCAGTAACTGTGCCGTCTTTTTGAAAAGCGGGATTTAATTTAGGAATTTTTTCGGGATTAACTGAAAAGGGATGTTCATCTTTTTCAAGAATCACTTCACCTTGTTTAGTTTGTAAAGTAATGGGCGCAATTTCATGGGCAAATGCTTTTTCATTTGTGGCTTTGATAGCACAATTAAAAGAGTGAGTAGCGTATTCATCTTGTTCAGCACGAGTAAAGCGGTATTTCTGTACACATTGTTCTGCAAATACGCCCATCGCTTGGCCTTTGTCGTACACATCTTCCAAGCCATCTAACATCATATGATCGTAAATTTGACCATGCCCTAAGCGATAACCTTGACGTGCTTTTAATAATAAATAAGGTGCATTAGTCATGCTTTCCATGCCGCCAGCAATGACAATATCAGCGGTATTTGCTACTAACATGTCATATGCAAACATGACGGCTTTCATGCCTGAGCCGCAAACTTTGTTAATTGTTGTGCAAGGCGTACTGTTTGGAATGCCTGCACCTAAAGCAGCTTGTCTTGCTGGCGCTTGACCAAGGCCTGCTGGCAGTACACAACCCATAATGACTTCATGTATATCATTGGGTGTTAATTTCGCACGCTCTATGGCAGCTTGAATGACATGTGAGCCTAATTTAGTAGCGGTTAAATCTTTCAATTCACCAAGTAAATTACCAATAGGTGTGCGCGCAATGCTAACAATCACAATTGGATCCGTTTGCATACTCATATCCTGTTACAATTTAATGATAGATAGTCTAGCGGAATTCATGCCTTTGAGTTACTTATTTTTCCTTTCGTCTAATTTTTCATTGTTTGATGCATCTAGCTTTAACATGGCAAGAATTTTATCTAAATCTTCTTGATTGACCTCAAAGCCTGCATTTTTTAGTGCAGAGATAGGGTCCTTTTTGAATTCTTCTCTAAATTTAAAATTATTTTGCCATTCGTAAATAATATCTTGCAAATTAATCATATGCATTTTATTTCTTTTATCCTTTTCTAAGGTATTAAGATTTCCTTAATTTTTACTACATAAACTTGAAGGTAAGTATAGTTAAGGATGATTAGTATGCCACACAAATTACCAAGGCTAGGAATGCCACATGAGCTGGCGCTCAAGTTAAAGCAAGCCTACATTAAAACAAAAAGAGAAAAAGGTGAAACAACCAATTTAGAAAGAATTTATAGTTTAGATCTACTAAATCTTTTGCAAAGTCTTCCCCCTGAAAAAAAATTATTGTTTAGTCTTCCTCGTGTTGGAGGCATCACTAATCAATTGCTCTATTCTATTGCGTCGGGCGATTTAATTGCTGAAATTAAACCGATTAGTGTTGATGAGGAGGATAGTAATGAATCGTTAACAGAAAATAGGCTGAAAGCGTTAAAGCCAATTGAAGCAGGCATGCTTATTTTTCTGATTGAAAATATAAGATACAGAGAATATCGCGGCCATGATTCTAAACGAACAGCTGGTTGGTTTTATACATCAGGTAGCGATTTAGTTAATATTTTGGAACAAGAATTAGCTATATCTGAAGAAAATACTATGCGCGATGAAGAGCGATTTGTTTATTTATGTGAGTTATATCATTACATCAATGAAACAGTCGATGATGATCTTTGCTATGCTTTAGCTAAAAAAGAGAAAAAAGATTTATTAAAAGATGTTGCTTTAGCAATGCGTCGAGTAAAGGAGCGCGATGAAAAGCGTGTAAAAACTTTATTACAAGCTAAACCACAATTATTCATGCTACAGGAATGCATTAAGCAGCTTAATAAAGAATATAAGTTAGCAAATTCATCAAGATGGTTTACTAACCCAAAAAGAAATTTGGCTTGTGAATTTATTGATCTTGTTAAGACTAATGATGCTGATACTTATCTAGGCTTAATTGTATTTATAATTATGTATATCAAAGATGAGTATAAATTTTTATCTCCAGAAGGAGGTTGGATAACCAATGGCAGCGATCTTTATAAACGTTATAAGCCTGTCCTTGCTCTCAATCTAAATGAAATGCCTTATAATACGCGTATTGATTATTTAAGAGCATTATCGACCCATGTGGCTCGTGCAAAAAATCATCCTGATCTTAGCAAGGAAAAGGCTGACATATACGAATATTTTTTACCTAAAATAGATCATTACGTAGATAAATTGCAGCGATTAAAACAGCAACCTTCCTTAGTTGCACGTTGCGTATCAAGCGGGGTAAATCATACCACACAATATACAGTTGGTTATTTTGCGGCAACCAGTGCTATACCTTTAGTTGGAACTATGGTAGCTGGAAGTGTGACAGGCCCTGTAGGATGGGCTTGCAGTGCAGCTGCAGGTACGATTTTAATGACTGAGTTAGGTAAGTTAGCTTTAGCTAATATGTTACCTGATGCTGTTCTTTGTGTTTATGGTTGGTTACTAGAAAAAATTGGTTCAAAAGTAGGTGATACCACAGCTAATCTTTTATCGACAGGATATGGCGGATTAAAGTCTTTATTAGGCAGAGCAAAGTTAAAGTCAGATGATATAGAATTCATAGAGAATTATATTAACGCGTTACTGACTGCGCCAGATAGTGTGGTAGAGCCTATTGAAAAGCGTAGGTTGTCCATGATATTTACTAAAGACTCTGATGTAGATGAGCAAGCACTAGCTGAAAAACCTAAGTTAAAGCAGCATTAAAAACTCATCACGGGCGGGTGCGTATTTAAGTTCCCATGTAAAATTTGCCGCGGACTTTCCTAATTGCATTAATTAATTTTTATTATAACTCTAAGTAATTTATAAAAATCCTGGCTCTTTTGAAAAAAAAGATGGGTATTTTTAGGTTATACTTAATAAAAGCATGCTGTCATAAAAGGACATCATTTTGCAATTACAATCATTTTCTTTATCAACAAAATTAACGCTAATTAAACAATTTCCTTGTTTTGCTACGCTGTCATTAGAACAGTCTTACGAGTTAGCTACTCTTATGACAGAAGTGCATGTGAAAGTGCAAGATACTATTGTTGTTGAAAATGATTTAATTGAAAGCATTTTTATTATAGCTAACGGTGAAGCAGAAGTGTTACGTCAAATGAAAAATAAGAAAGAAGTGAGTATGGTTCCCTTAGCAACGCTTGGTGCTGGCGAAAGTATAGGCTTAAATGACACTGGTTTTTACTCAATGAGTGGGAAGCGAACTGCGACAGTTAAAGCAATTACCGATATGATATTGTTCCGATTGAGCATTAATGACTTACATAATTTTTTAGAAAAAAATCACCTTGAAAATATGATGTACACTGCTGCAAAGGAAATGCAGCGTATGAATTTTATTAAACAATCACTACCTTTTGCTAAGTTATCACCGATGCGATTGCAGTGGTTAGCAAATCATGTAGAAGAAAGAAAAGTAACTGCTGGTACTATTATTTTTAATCAAGGAGAGAAGGGAGATAGCTGCTATCTCATTTACAGTGGACAAATAGAAATTATTGTTAATGCAGGTGAGAGAACAAAACGACTAACTATATTAAAGCCGCCAGTTTTATTTGGCGAAGCTACTTTAATTACAGATTCTCCTAGAAATGCAACAGCAATCGCATTAGAAGATTGTGAATTGTTAGTCATAAAAAAAGAATATTTATCGGAATTGCTAGCCAATGAAAAAGACGTAGCTGATATGTTTATGACATTGATGGTTGATAGGAGCCGTCCATTACAAAATCCGCACGTAAGTATACATAAACGAGTAAGTGTTGATGGACAACCTCTTACCATCCTAAAAAATCCAGACAATGGAAGTTATTTTAAGTTATCAAATGAAGGCGCTTTTATTTGGCAGCAGTTAAATGGAAAACAAACTATACAGGAAATTACATTAGATCTTGCTAAGCAATATAATGTGTTTGCGCCAGATATGGTGGTTGGTTTAATTTCCAAATTGACTAAAGCAGGTTTTATTAACAACTTATCAATCGATGATAACACGGTATTGGCATTACAACCTTTATGGGTGAGGTTAGTCATTAAAAGCTTTAAATTGCTGGATTTTAAATTTAGTTTTGGTGATGCTGATAATTGGGTATCAATTTTTTACAAACGTTTTATTCACTATTTTTTTACAAAAATAGGTCAAGTGTTATTAGCTTTGTTAGCTGTTTTAGGCGTCATTGCTTTTATACACAGTACGCCGCATGTTTTACATTTTTTTAGCTCAGAGCAAGCAGGTTTATTGTTAATTTTGGCTCTTATTCCTTTAGGGATAGTAGATGTTGTGCTGCATGAATTAGGTCATGCCTTCGCTGTAAAAGCTTGTGGGCGCGAAGTGCATTACATGGGTGTAGGTTGGTATTGGTTTGCGCCTATTGCTTTTACAGACACATCAGATATGTGGTTATCCCCGCGCAAGCCTAGAATTTTAGTTAATCTTGCCGGTATTTATGTGGATATTTTGGTAGCAGCTATTTCTGCCTTGCTTGCCCTAACCGTTGATAATCCTTATTTACAAGGTTTATTTTGGCTGTTTGCTCTTTATACTTACATCGCTGGTTTTAGAAATTTAAATCCACTGCAAGATATGGATGGTTATTATGCATTAATGGATGCAGTTGAAAAAAACCATTTACGTGAATCAGCGGTAAAATGGCTAGTGAGAGATTTCCCTAAAGCATTTAAAAACCCACAATTATTTCACGACCATAAACCAGAAGTTATTTATTGGCTTGCTTGTTTAAGCTATTTAATTGCAATTAGCATTATTACATTACTTGTACAATTATTTGTATTAACTGTTTTTGGCATACAGCCTAATCTTTATTTAAGTTTAATTTTACCTTTCTTCATTGCTTTTTTCTCAAGTTTACATATTATTGCTGAAATTAGGCATTCTTCCTAATTCCCTAAAGCAATTGCATAGGCAATATCACTAATTCCTTTCCTTCAAAATGCAAGTTACGCTGTAGAGAAAGTGGGGTTTCATTATGCAAAATACGCATGAGAAAATTATCATTCTCAAAAATAAGCTTAGAGGTAAAGAAAATGCAGTTGGAATATTTTTTACTTATGTTTAAAGCTAAATTAGTTAATTCCTCTACTGCATCTGTGCCAAATACGGCATAACTTTCAGCAGCTATACCATATTGATGACAGTAGTCAACGAAATATTGTAATGTTTCATTTACTTCTGCACGCATTTTCTCAAGTTGGTGCTGACCCGCAAAACTTTCAACATCGACTACACCTGCACTTAAAAAGACAAAATTTTTAAAATGCCTAGGAAACATACGAATGACATTAAGTAGTGTATGCATAGCCACACCGGGATTTTTGACAAAAATGGCTGCAGTAGGTTGTTGCGGATCGATAGCAATAGGAGTTAGTGGATGTACGATAGGTTGTTTTAATTGGATATCTAATTGTCGCATTTTTTTGTTAAATCTTTTGTAATGATTTCTAATCAACAAACAAATTCCAATAACGGTACAAGTAACAACAACGGTTAACCAACCACCGGATTCAAATTTAGTCACCAAAGTAATGCATAAAATACTGCTAGTAATAGCGAATGCAATAAAGGATAAAAGTAAACGCCATACCCAATGGGTTGAGGCATTCCTTCGTCTGCGTGCCCAATAAACACAAAGACCAAAAAGAGAGAGAGAAAAAGTGATAAACACATTAATACTGTATAAAACGACGAGTATAGATACTTTACCTTGGCACCAAATTAAAAGGGCAAGCGCGAAGACGCCGAATAAAATGACGCCGTTTTGTATCACTAACCGAGTAGATAAATGGCGAAAGCGATTAGGCATCCAACCATCAACAGCCATGTTCGCAAGTACAGTTGGGCCTGCTAAAAAACCAGAGTTAGCTGCAACAAACAATAGACCTGCTTCTAGCAATAGTGTGATGAGTAATAAAATGTGACCAGCTTTAGAGTTACCTAAAATTTGATGAAAGACAGAGGCATTTAATGTTTGACCTGGAATATGCGGAGGTTGCCAGAGTAAATAAAGCATGATGATGCCGCCTGCTATGACACTTAGGGACACTGCCATGTAAAACATAGTCCATTTACCCGTGATAACACGCGGCTCACGTAAACGGTTAACATTGTTTGAAACCGCTTCAAGACCAGTGTAAGTACCACCGCCTAATGAGTAAGCATGAAAAATAAGTGCTAAAACAGGCAGCCATCCGTAAGTGGCAATTGCACTTTTTGTCTCATTAATGGTATCTGGAATAATTAAGCTTAACCCTTGATGGTGAGCTGCAATGCCGTAAACAATCAAACCAACGTGGAGAATAAAAAAACCTAAAAAAATTGGCATTAATATTTTTATAGATTCTTTCATGCCACGCATATTTAGCAAAATTAGCAGTAAAATAATGGCAGCTTCTGCTGCTAATTTATAAGCAAGAAAACGAGTGGGTAGAAAGCTAAACAAGGCATCCATGGAGCTTGCAGTAGACACGGCTATCGTTAATACATAATCGACTATTAATGCAGCGCCTGATACTAAACCAACGTAGGGGCCTAGTAATTGTGAGGCGACTTTATATCCGCCACCACCGCTGGGGAAAAGTTCTATGACTTGATTGTAGCCGAGTGAAATGACGAAAACCGTAATAGCAGTGGCAATAGCAATGTAGAGAGCAAAATGTTTAAAACCATTTAATGCTAGATACGCTTCTTCTGGACCGTAACAAGAAGAAGATAACCCGTCTGCGCCTAATCCTACCCATGCAAAAAAAGCAATGAGGGAAATGTGGCGTAGCATTTGTGGGTTAAAAGGATTGATAGGTGAGCCTATAATGAATTGCTTCAAACTTTTATAAAATGGCATGGGCTCACCTTCCTGTGAATTAAAAAAAATTAATCAGAAGATTTTTCTAAGCGTTCAATACGTTTTTCTAAAGGTGGATGAGTTGAAAATAAATCTAACCAACTGGCGTGATGGTAAATCTTAAAAGCCGCAAGCGCTGGTGCTCTATCATCTTCTAAGCCTGCCCCTTTTTGCAACCGTTGCAAGGCCTCTATCATATTTTGTTTTCCAGCAATTTTAGCGCCGCCTTTATCTGCTCTATATTCACGATAACGCGAATAGGGGGCAACGACTAAAATAGTACCTAATACAGTAAATAAAATATCAAATATGAACGTTAAAGTGTAATAAGCGATATAAGAAATTTCACCGTTTCTATCTTCGCCACGGGAAGTGGCAACAGAAATTGCATAAGCGAGTGCGCGTGATAGGAATAAAGAAAAAGCATTCACTACGCCTTGAACAAGCGTCATCGTGACCATATCGCCATTAGCAACGTGCGAAATTTCATGGCCTAATACACCTTCAATTTCACTGCGGTTCATATTCATCAATAAGCCGGATGAAACAGCTACCAAGGAGTTATTTTTTGACGGACCGGTTGCAAAAGCATTTAATTCAGGTGAATGGTAAATGCCGACTTCAGGCATAGTTTTTAATCCAGCTTTTCTTGCAAGCTGATGGACAACGTCTAATAAAAAAGCTTCTTCTCGTGTTGCATTTTTGGGATTAATAATGACAACACCCAATGCCATTTTTGCCATAAATTTAGACATAGCGAGAGAAATAAATGCGCCTGCTGTACCCCAAATAGCACAGAAAATAGCTAATTGTTTATAATCGAGACCATGGGCAGTGAGATAAGAATGTAATCCCAATACGCTTGTTACAATTGAGATAGTGGCAATAATTAAAATATTAGTGGCAACAAATAAAAAGATTCGTTTTAGCATAGCTTCCTCACTTTTATTGATGCTTATTATACAAGGGACAAATGCCAGAAGACAGTGTTGGTCAATTGTCCCTCAATGCGACATTTATTTAGGCTGCATGCGCAAAGCGCCATCCAATCTTATTACTGTGCCATTTAGCATAGGATTTTCAACTATTTGTTGCACTAACATAGCAAATTCATCAGGTTTTGCTAAACGTTTGGGAAAAGGAACCATGGCAGCAAGGGAGTCACGCGCTTCAGGGGGGATTTTTTCAAACATAGGAGTATCAACTAAACCTGGGGCAATTCCCATGACGCGTACACCGAACTGAGCTAATTCTCTGGCAGCAGGTAAAATCATGCCAACAATGCCACCTTTTGAAGTCGCATAAGCAGTTTGCCCAATTTGACCCTCAAACGCAGCAACAGAGGCAGTGTTAACAATCACGCCGCGCTCTAATGAATCACCGACTGTCTCTAAGGTAATCATGCGATTTGCTACTTGTCGCATTACATTAAAGGTACCAACCACGTTTATGTCAATTACTCTACGAAACTCTTCAAGCGGCATCATCCCTTCTTTATTAATCATGCGCCTGCTATGCACTATACCTGCGCAATTGATGCAAATACGTGCGGGGCCGTGCTTGTCTTCTGCTTGCTGTAAAGCAAGTTTCACACTCTCTTCTTGCGTTACATCACACTCTATCGCTAGTCCATGTATGCTTTGCGCCATTTTTTCAGCAGCAGCTTTATTTAAATCTAGCAGAGCAACTTTTGCGCCTAATAAGCTTAATCGTTTTGCCGTTGCAGCTCCCATGCCTGATGCGCCGCCAGTAATAATAACTGCATAACCATTAATTTTTTCCATTCTCATCCCTTAATAAAATCAAACCGAGGATTCTGTTGTAATAGGTAGCAGCCATAATGTAAAGGGTAAGTAAAGATTTGGTTTTAAGTCTCTGTAACATGGTGATACCATTTGGCCATTGCTAGTTGTAAGGATGCAGAAATGAAAATCATAGTAGCAGTTAAACGCGTTATTGATTATAAAGCTATCATACGGGTTAAGCCTGATGGATCAGGGGTAGAAACAAGCAACGTCAAAATGTCTATGAATCCTTTTGATGAAATTGCATTAGAAGAAGCACTTAGATGCAAAGAAAAGGGTATAGCAACTGAAGTGATTGCTGTTTCAATAGGCAATGAGCAATCGCAAGATGTCTTACGCACGGCTTTAGCAATGGGTGCAGACAGTGCTATCTTAATTAAATCAGATGAAGCATTACAACCGCTAGGTATTGCTAAATTATTACGTGCTTTAGCCGAGCAAGAAAAGCCAGGCCTAATTTTATTAGGTAAACAAGCAATTGATACAGATGATAATCAAACAGGGCAAATGCTTGCTGCATTATTAAAATGGGCACAAGGTACGTTTGCTTCTCAACTTAATTTTCACGATCAAGGTGTGAGCGTTACCAGAGAAATTGATGGTGGTTTAGAAACATTATTTTTAACGTTACCTGCTGTTATCACTAGTGATTTACGCTTAAATGAGCCGCGCTACATTACTTTACCTAATATTATGAAAGCAAAAAGTAAACCCATTACTATCACGCCTGCTGAATCATTACAGGTTGATATAAAACCTACTACGCAAATTTTACAATTAGAATTGCCGCCTAAAAGACGAGCAGGTCAACGTGTAGAAAATGCAACGCAATTGGTTCATCTTTTACAAGAAGCGCAGGTGATATAATGAGAACTTTATTAGTAGCTGAACATGATAATCAACAAATTAAATTATCTACGTATTCTACATTAACTGCTGCCGAGCAATTAAATCATCCTATTGATGTTATATTGGTGGGCCATCAATATGAAAATGTGCTGAAGCAAGCTATACAATTACCTTACGTAGAAAAAGTATTAGTTGCAGATGATGCAGTATATGCTCATCAATTAGCAGAAAATTGTGCGGAATTGATTGCAGAAATAGGTAAAAATTATGATTATATACTTGCGCCTGCTACGACTTTTGGTAAAAACTTACTACCGCGCGTCGCAGCGCTGTTTGATGTTGCAGTGTTAAGTGATGTTATTAAGTTCGTGTCTGCTGATACCTTTGTTAGACCTATTTACGCAGGTAACGTGTTGGCTACGGTAAAGTCATTAGATAAAATTAAATTACTTACTGTTAGAACCACAGCTTTTGCCCAAGCAAAAGAAGCACGCACTGCACCCGCTGCCGTTGAAACGTTAACACAAGTGATTCCCAATGCATTATCGCATTTTGAAAATCAATCACTCACTGAATCTAAACGGCCTGAATTAACAGCCGCACGTGTTATAATATCTGGCGGTCGAGGTTTAAAAAGTGCAGAAAATTTTCATTTACTTGAAAATTTAGCGGACAGTTTGGGAGCTGCTGTTGGTGCATCACGTGCTGCTGTGGATGCAGGTTTTGCGCCTAATGATTATCAAGTAGGCCAAACAGGAAAAGTCGTTGCGCCTGATCTTTACATTGCAGTAGGAATTTCGGGTGCAATACAACATTTAGCGGGTATGAAAGACAGTAAAATAATAGTCGCTATCAACAATGACCCAGAAGCACCTATTTTCCAAATGGCTGATTACGGGTTAGTCGGTGATCTTTTTACTATCTTACCTGAATTGCAAAAAGAATTTGATAAAGTGAAGGAGACCTCATGAAAACAAGATTATTTTTACTCATGTGCTTAATTAACATGACAGCATTTGCTATGCCAAGCGATGATTTTCTAAATTGCAAATTAAAAAATAAAGTGGCAACCACTCAATCAAACTATATTTTAAATAAAGTGCCACAATCATCAGCATCTGAACTTTATCTTATTAAAAATAAATCTACTACACCTATTATCATTGATCATGCCAGTAAGCGCGATGGTGCATCTGCTGGTTGGTCATCTTATTTAGATCCAGGGCATTGGTCTGCTATTTCTGTTTCTGAAACGCGCTTTAATTTGAAATGTATGGTTGTGCATGAAGGCAAAGGTGAGGCAGGCAATTGCACAGACTTAATTACTATTTGTCAGCCAAAGCATGTGAAAGCAAGCAAAAAGATAGGAAATTATTGGCTAACTGAAAATAAGACTTGGGATGATTTTTTAATTGTTTTACAAGAAAAAGAAGTTATTCCAGGAGAAGCCAAACCATTAGCAGAGAATATGTGATTGAAAAATAGAGATTTTTAGCTTATGACTTTAGCACATGATAGTGTTACATTACGTGTATACTAATAATAAGTAAGCTAATTTGAGCACACACATGAGCGATGAGTTAGACAAGAAAAAAACCGTGTTGCCGCTCAATCTCGTGGATGAAGATGAATCTGAATCTGGCGGGAGTGGGGAGCAAGGGCAAGGCGGTAAAATTGTTTTTAAAGACTTTCTGGCACCGCTTCCTTCCAGGGAAGATTTATTGCCAGATGAGAAGCGCCGTCTTTTATCTCAGCATGACCATTTAGTTGAAGCAAATGTAAAAAAGCAAAAAGATAAGCGTTCTCACTACAAAGCATTAAAAGAGAAAAAAATTTCTTTAAGTGCACACAGAGAAGGCTTAGCAAATGGAATGCAAAGCCAATACCGAAATCATCCTGTGTTAAGCGATAAAGCACAATTTAGCGGCATTGATAGACAAGTTAATCCTGTTTCAAATGAAAATATTGCTGATACAAATGAAGCAAATCGTAATGAATTAGAAAACCAATATCGTTTACGTCACGCACCTGGCATGCAGCCTAAATTCAATCCTAAGCCGCAATTTAGGTAACCAATTAACTTATGATGACGCTTGCTAATGCCATTTTAGAAAGTGATATTAATACCGTAAAACAAATGCTTCGCTACGGTGAAGAAGTAAATCAATTAGATGAATATGGTTTTACGCCTCTCATTGAAGCAGCTATCATAGAAAATATACCTATTAGTGAATTACTACTTAGTCACCATGCTAATCCTAATCAGCAAGATGTGACAGGTGGTACACCTTTACAATGGGCAGTTGAGAATAACAATATTGCTTTAGCGACTTTATTGCTCAAAGCGGGCGCTGATCCCAATACCTACAATTTTGCTGGTCAACCTGTACTTGCCTTACCTTTATTGCGCCAGCAAAATGAAATGAAAAGCTTATTACTTGGAAGTGGTGCTGATCTAACCTTTGCCCAAGATTATATTAATACAAAGTTGTTGGGGCATATGTTTGAATTAGTAGGTACTGCAGAAATTATCGATCCAAAAAATGAATTCGTAGAAGTGGATTTTGAAGGATTTATTTTAGAAGTGACATTAGGCATTATTGCTGATTCCCTTCACCAATTTCAAAATCATTTTGCTGCAAGGCAATTAAGACGTTACGCAGGGTTATCACAATTTATTGTTGAGACTATGCGTAGAGCTTTGCAATTAATAAAGTATCAACAATATCGCGTGGATGTGAATAAATACATGCGAGATATTGATGCATTATTAAATCACGATCCCTTGTTAATTCCAGTAGGCTATGAAGGCCATGCTATTACCTTTATTAAACAAGGTAATATTTGGGTTAAATGCGATAGACGTGAAGATAGCCGTTTATACGATAATATTATGTTTTATGAAGTCACTAAGCCACAAAATTTAACGCCTAACTTGTATAAATATTTATTATTTGAAAAACAAAATAGCGATTTCATCAATCAAGAATTAGATGAATTATTAGGATTAAAACCCATTACCGAGTTAAAAGTTGATGCACAAATAAGCGGTAATTGCACGTGGGCAAATGTGGAAGCAGTGATCCCTGCTATGTTTTTTTTAATCATGATGCAATCTAATCGTGATACACAAGCTATCGCTTACTATAAAACATTAGCCTTGAATTTTTTTCATCGATGGCGCGATTGGAATAAAGATAGAGCGCTTAATCTTTGTATACAAAGTTATGAAAAAGGTGATGCAATACGTAAAGCCTCTAAAGCTGAAATTTTAGCAGCAATATTGTTTCAAACTAGTAACCAAGAGTATGGTAAGGAAAAAGATAGAATTAATCGTATTTTATCTGTCTTAATTAAATCGCCTTATGAATATGTATTAAAAAATTATCTGCGTGTTTATTATTACGAAGGATACTCTGAAGAAGGTAAACGTTTTTCTGAATTGTTAAAAGAACACGGCTATTCCCCTAAAGTAAAATAATAACCCTTATTTACCAGCTAGAAAATTATATCCCATGTGTGTAAAATTCTGCCCCTGATGTGTTCTTGGCTAATGGGAGTAAGAAAATGTACAAAAAATACGTTAAATTTGATGGCAAATTAGTCATATTAGGTTTTGGCTGCATAGGTCAGGCTATTTTAGCTCTTATTTTTCGTCATATCGACATTAAACCAGAACAAGTTCTTATTTTAACTAAAAAAGAAGAAGGCTTATCTATTGCCAAAGAACACGGCGTATCAGTCGTCATTGAAGCACTAAATCGTGAGAATTATAAAGAAAAATTAAAAAAATATTTGCAAGCCGGCGATTTCTTATTGAATTTATCTGTTGATGTGTCAAGCATTGCTTTGATTGATTTTTGCCAAAGTGAAAAGGTGTTATATCTAGATACTTGCATAGAGCCTTGGGAAGGCGGTTATACAGACCAATCCCTTTCTCCCTCCCTACGATCAAATTATGCAATGCGAGATAAGCTGTTAACTCAACGCAAAAACCACGGAAAAGAAACTACGGCAGTAGTAGCGCACGGTGCAAATCCTGGGCTCGTCTCACATTTTGTTAAACAAGCGTTACTCAATATTGCTAAAGACATAGGCGTAGAAGTGTCTTGTCCGCAAACACAAGAAGAATGGGCTAAACTGGCGCAAAAATTAAATATTAAATCCATACACATTGCTGAATGCGATACACAAATTGCAAATAAACCTAAGCAAAAAAATGAATTTATTAATACGTGGTCAATTGATGGTTTCGTCGATGAAGGTGCGCAACCTGCTGAATTAGGTTGGGGTACACATGAAAAACATTGGCCTCATGATGCAATGCACCATGAATTTGGATCTCAATGTGCAATTTATTTAAATCGGCCTGGTGCTTTAACACATGTAAGAACATGGACACCGCACGCGGGTTCTTTTCATGGCTATTTAATCACACACACAGAAGCTATTTCGATAGCCGATTATTTTACACTTAAAGATAATGACAAAATAAACTATAGACCTACTGTCCATTTTGCTTATCATCCTTGCAATGATGCCGTACTTTCTATGAATGAATTTGTTGGCAATGAATGGCAAGAACAAGAAGCAAAACGCATTTTATTCGATGAAATTACAGACGGCATGGATGAACTAGGCGTCTTACTTATGGGACATGCCAAAGGCGCGTATTGGTTTGGTTCTCAATTATCTATACAAGAAGCTCGTCTCTTAGCTCCTCACAATAATGCGACTAGTTTGCAGGTCGCAGTCGGTGCTTTATCTGGTATGATCTGGGCCATGCTAAACCCAACGCAAGGTATAGTAGAACCCGATGAAATCGATCATCAACCCATACTAGAAGTCGCCCAACTTTATTTAGGTCATTTCGGTGGCCACTATTCCGAATGGACGCCGCTTAAAGACAGACAAAATTTATTCCCTGAAAACTTAGATCATGAAGATCCGTGGCAATTTATTAATGTTAGGGTGAATTAGGTTAATAAATTTATGCTCCCAGGGAATAAAACTCTGGAAGTAATTTATTGCATGATAACCAAGAGCCAATACTTTAAAACGCTAGGAGATTTCTAAGAAATCTCCTAGCGAAGAGTCTATACTTTAAAGCTTATTTAAATTCTATTAGCAAACACAGCGTCAAACACATCGTGTAAATCATTTCCATCTAATCCTGGCTCTACTTTTCGTAAAATTGCTTCTGCTATTTCCATAGGTAAATGTTTTGCAATTAAGTTATTGTCAGGATGCTTATAAGCCTGGCTGAAAATAGAAATATGATTTTTTTGTATTAGTAATTTTTTAATGTAAGAAGTATTAAGATGTAGGCCTAATTCTTTTAATTGTCTTGAACAATGTCGAGTGAAGATGATTGTTTTCTCAAAGTCAGTATCAATATCAAATTCTAAATTTAGTAATTTAGCTAAATGTAACATTTCATCCTTAAATATAGAGAAATGTTTCTTTCCAGGAGCATATAAACGTAAATAAATTTCATTCTGTGTCACATCAATACTTATTCTACCATCTTCTAATACATTAAAATTTGCCTCTCTTAGAAAGTCCCATTCAATATAAGCAAATGTGTACTTGTCTTTATCGTGCGCAACTTGGTTGATACATGGCTTGAATAGTCTTCTCTTTGCCATGCAGTTGACAATCGAAATAATATAATTAGCTCCATTAGTTTGTCCATCTTGAATTAAAAGCTGGACGTAGGATAAAAAAATATTTATACGTTTGGCTTGAGGGATATCTTTATTTAAAACAAATTTACCAATTCCGCCATGTAAATGTTTGTCTTGGTTATGAGTGGTTTGTAAATTTATGAAAGATATATCTTTGTATAAGTTGTACGTAATAGAAAGATTCTCATAGATTTCATTATCAGCTTTAGATGAGATTTTATTCGTTAATATGATTGATATTATTTTTTTTAAACATTTTTCAGATCTATGATTGTAGTTACCGCTAATATGCTCTTTTAAAAGATCGTCTTTCAAAGTTTTTTTATTTAAAAAATGCGCTATTGATTCATCAAAAAAATAATAACGTGTATGTATTCGACTAATAACGATATTCATTAAGCAAAGGAAAAAGGTTATTAAATGAGGTATTTTAGGTAGTTCAAATATATAAGTAGTACATACGTATTTGTCTATATTATCTGAATTGTTTGATAGCGATGCGTTAAATTTTATAGAGCTAACTCGTGGTTTATAAATTTTTTTCAATAGCGAGGAATTAATGCAGCTTTTTATATCGTGTAAAATAACATATTTATCTAACCTATCTATGTATAGTGTTATATCATCTAATGCAAAAGTTTTAAGATTAGTGGGAAAGGAGGGTTGGATAAAATGAAAATTAACTTCTTCAATAATAATTTGTATTACATCATCTTTCGAAACTACACGAATATTAATAAATTCAGACATAAGAATCTTCCATGAATAGATATTTAATGGCTAACTTCCATAAATCTCTGTAATTATTTAATGCATTGAATAGTTTGCTTACCTAACGTCCTTCAGGTAATGATAAAAAATCACATATAAATGCGTGAGAAGCATAACAAGAGGGTTTTTATTACTCAAGGATTATATGTAAGATCTATTCGTATTATTAAACATACATATCCTTGTAGCAAATTCTTCACTGACATTCAAACCCAACAATCGTTTTATTCTTAATCCACTCCGGTAATTTCTCATCTAATTGAAAACTCGGATCTGTTTGCATGGTAATTTCTAATGCTTGTGATAACGTTTTATTTTCTTGTAGTGCGGAGAGAAACAAAAATTCAGCTAGGTTTAATGGGGCAATTGAGACATCTAACTGTCTGCGTATGATAAGTAAATAAGCTTTTGCTTCGGGGAGGTTAGTGATTTCTTCGATATTACCTTGGCACAATTCAATAATATCTAGAATGGGATAATGAAATTGGGCGACGTAACTCGCTGGATGTAACGTGAAGCGTAAGTTTTGTTGCTGTTCAGGCGTTAAATTTGACAGTAACTGAATATCAAGTGGAGCATGATTGGGAGCGAAGGTTAGGCTGTGACATAGCCATTCAAATTTAGCTACTTCTGGTAAATAAACTAGGGTTTTGACAGGCGGATATTCAGTTAAAAAATCGCTGAAATATTGGCCGTAATCGTGCAAATTACTGCTCAGTGATGGATAAGTTACAATGTAATTTCTTGCTGCAGTGCGAAAGAAACCTTCACCTACTAATTTCTCTACTAAAGGATAACACTCACGTAAAGTGTGAAGTAGTGTATTAAAAATATTATTGCGATAGATGAACAAATTTGAAGAAGGTTGTAACCATTCCGCATTGTCTTCATCGCCTAACAACAATTCAACAAATTCAACCTGTAAGTTTTGCAGGGTCATAGACTTCTCTCATAATTCTTTCTGCACGGTAAGCTTCAAGACATAGTGTATCGAGTCGCGGAATATCACTATCCCATTCAATGATAGTAGGTTTGCGGCCTAGCTGTTCAATTGCTTTACGGTATAAATCCCACACAGCAGGAACGATTAACTTATTATGGCTATCAATTAATACTTCTTTATCATCGATAGTCATACTGGTAAATCCTGCTACATGAATTTCTTTTACTAAGTCACTGGGAATGGCAGCAAGATAATCTTCTGAGTCAAAATCTAAATTATTCGCACTTACGTAAATGTTATTTACGTCGAGTAAAATTCCACAACCTGATTGTTTTGCTATTGCACATAAAAATTCAGGCTCTGATAAAGTTGAATTGGAAAAACTAATGTAGCTTGAAATATTTTCAATGAGAATGGATTGCTTTAAATAATCTTGTACTTGCTGAATGCGTGAAACAACATGTTCTACCACTTCATTGGTTAGTGGGAGAGGAAGTAAATCATGTAAATGCTGACCGTTTAAAGACGACCAAGATAAATGTTCTGAGATTAAGCAGGGTTGAATATGAGTGATTAAGTCACGCAATTGTCGCAGGTGGTTCCAATTTAATTCATCACTTGAACCTAATGATAGCCCAACGCCGTGAAAACTAATTGGATAATGTTCTCTTATTTTGGCGAGCATGGTAAGTGCATAGCCCCCTTCACCAAAATAATTTTCACTGTGTACTTCAAACCAAGCGACCTTAGGGCGCTTGTCGAGAATGTCTTGGTAATGTGGCGCTCGCAAACCTATGCCTGTTAGCAATAACGGTGATTGCATCACGTTTCCTCTTTTTAAACATTCTAGCGCTTGTGGCGATGTTTTTTAACACTTTTATAGATTACAGGAAATAGGCTCAAAAAAGCTAATCCTAGAAGAGGGAAAAAAATGGACGGGGCGGACACAATATCTAGGAGGGGGATATCACGGGTGGAAAAGATTTTATCTAAACTACGGCCTGCGAGAACATAAATAATGATAGAAGGGGTGATACCTAAAACGGTGGCGGCGAGAAACGTTTTTAATCGCACGTTTAAGGCGCCGGCTGAAATATTGCTGACCCAGCAAGGACAAATAGGTAGTAAGCGAAGCATCAGTAAGTAATAAAATGCATTTTCTTGGAAAGCTTGTTTGAATTTTTTAATCCAACCATCCGATTTTTTGTTTACTTTAATGCCAATTGAATAGCGAATTGCGTAATAAAGGAACATTCCTCCTAGGGTGGTGCTGAGTATCGCTAATAAAATAGCTATTTGCCCGAATAAGAAGCCGCCTAATAATGAAAATAAAGTGCCAACAGGAATAGTACAGGCAATTAATAAAGTGAAGGCCACAGTATAGAGGATGATGGCGAGTAAATAATGACTCGCCGTCCATTGTGCTAATACCAAATGATAGGCGCGCAGCATATCAAGCGTTAAATATTGCTGCAGCTTAAAATAAAAAAATAAAAAACATAAGGCAGCTAGGATGACTAAGGGTAACCAATGTGCATGCCTTGATGAAACTAAGCGCGCTGATAACGATTTTTTTGTCACACTTTCTCCGGTGTTTTCATCTGGGCCCCAGCAATTCTATCGCATAATCCTGTTGGGGTAAGTAACCATTCTGCAGCATCTCTGTCCACTTTTGCTTCACCTGCACAATTATGAACGGAAGTGCCGCAATCATTACGACCTGCCTTAGCAATACCGTAACATTTTTCCATTCCTTCAATATTAACCTGGTTATGAACCAAGGTGGCTTGTGGGTCAGCAAAAGCATTAGTAGCCATGCCAGTTACACCCAGGGCGAGTACGGCAGAAATAGCATTTGTAATTATTTTTGCAGACACATTTATCTCCTCGCGGGTAGCTAATAAATGTAGGGATTCTAATATAGCCTTTGGGTAAAAACCATGTATTTGCAGTAAAAAATCTGTTGATGGCTGTTAATAAAAAACTGATATTTTTCTGCAACTTATTTTAATCTTATAACTTAAGTGATTTTATTTTTTGCATAATTATTCATAAAAATGTATCATTATTCACATAAATTAGAATAAACGAGGAAAAAATGGAAAAATCAGTTTCAAAAGGCCTTAACTTTTGGATGTTAATTGCCTTAGTAAGCGGCACCATGATTGGATCGGGAATTTTCACCTTGCCTGCTAATCTCGCTGCATTTGGCTCAGTTAGCTTATTCGGTTGGTTATTCACAGCAATAGGCGCTATTTTATTAGCCTATATTTTTGCTAAATTAAGTTTACTCATTCCTAAAACGGGCGGTCCTTATGCGTATTGCCGAGAAGCTTTTGGGAACTTTATTGGATTCCAAGTTGCTTACAATTATTGGTTAGCACTTTGCATTGGTAATGCAGCAGTTGTTGTGACTTGTGTTGGTTATTTTTCTGAATTTTTTCCTATTTTAAAACAACAAGTATGGGTTTCATTTGGTATAAAAGTTAGTTTAATTTGGTTGCTAACCGCAATTAACATATTAGGTGTCAGAGCAGCTTCTATTTTTCAAATCATTACGCTAGTGTTAAAAATCTTACCTTTAATTGTAATTGGATTGGTCGGCTTATTTTTCATTCAACCTACTTATTACCAAGCTTTCAATGTCAGCCCTGTTTCAAATTTCTCCGCAGTGAGTACATCAGCTACTTTAGCATTGTGGTCTTTCATAGGATTAGAAGCAGCAACAGTACCTGCAGAACATGTAAAAGATAAAAGGTTAATTGCTAAAGCAACTATTTTTGGTGTTCTACTTGTTGCAATCATTAATATTATTACTATCGTTGCTGTTATGGGATTAATACCAAATGATGTGCTCGCACAATCTAGTGCACCTTTAGCTACTGCTGCTAAATATCTCTTTCCAGCTTATTCAAATGTAGTAGGTGGAATAATTTCTATAGGCGCAATCATTGCCTGTTTAGGTTCACTAAACAGTGTCATTTTATTGCAAGGACAAATTGCAAAAGCTTCAGCGAAAGATAGTTTGTTTCCCTCTTCATTCGCCAAAGAAAATTCATATCAAGCGCCTGCATTTGGTTTAATTATTTCTGCATTTGTGATTACTTTTGTACTTTTATTTACACTTAACGATACACTGTTAAAACAATTTGAATTAATGATATTAATGGCTACCTTATCCTCATTAATTCCTTATTTCTTAACTAGTCTTGCTGCGATTAAATTAGTCGTGACACGATTTTATACGTTAAGTACATCTGAAAAGAGATTAATTATCATAGTAAGCGTATTAGCAAGTTTGTATTCATTATGGGCTATATTTAGCGCTGGAATGACGACTATTTTTTACGGTCTGATAATTGTATTAAGCGGCATTCCTATTTACCTTAGAATGCAATATACAATCAAGCGCACGGATAAATTAGCTATCCAGGAAGAATAGGAATAAATGTAATGACTAAGCAAAATTCAGCAAATATGATTGTGGCTATACAAGAATTATTAAAAAATAAAAGTGTAGGTACACAAGAAGAAATCTGTGCTGCTTTATCAAAAAAAGGCTTTATTGCAAATCAAGTAAAAATCTCCCGGTTGTTACATAAAATCGGCGCAATCAAGATGACTGAGAATGATAGAGTAGTTTATCGTTTGCCAACTGAGCTTGCTACTATTTCCCCAAAAGATAATTTAAAACAATTGATACTCAATTTAACGCATAACGAAGTATTGATCGTGATACAAACGATGCCAGGTGCCGCGCAATTAGTCGCGCGGCTGTTAGATTTAGCAAATGATAAAGATGTATTAGGTACGATAGCGGGTGATGATACGATTTTTATTGCACCTAGGAAGGTGAAGCAGATTGAGGGTGTGTTTCAGAAACTTTCTAAATTTTTGTTAAATTAATTCAAAATAATAATTGTTTGTAGGGCTGGCGTTCGGGCGTTTATTAAGTCCATTTAAAATGAGAAGCAATGAAATTGGTATAAAAGTAAGTTGTGTCATCCCTTTAGGTCTTTAGTAATTTATTGGCGAATTTATGTCATGCCAGCGTGCTTCTAGCTGGCATCCATGGTTTTTAGAGCTGGATGCCAGCTAGAAGCACGCTGGCATGACAGGGCAAGAATAAGATAGATGATATAGATGCACGTCAAAGAAATCATCTAACATCTACTATCCTGAGCTAAAAGCAAGGGATGACATTTTTTTTATGTAGGTTTATCAGACAATGATGAAGGTATATTGACATACTGTACATATGCTTTAATTGTTTTTATTTTCATTTGACGTAAATCTCATTTAAAAATTTTATTGCATAAACCACCCATGACTTACGATAAGAGACTGACCTGTCAATGCATTCGTTGGAAACGAAGCAAAAAAGAGCGCTACATCTGCAACATCAGCTGTCGTAGTAAATTCACCATCAACCGTTTCTTTAAGCATTACTTTTTTAATGACATCTTGCTCACTCATGCCTAACTCTTTCGCTTGTTCTGGGATTTGTTTTTCAACAAGTGGTGTTTTTACATACCCAGGACAAATAACGTTTGCACGTACATTATGTTCAGCACCTTCTTTAGCAACAACTTTGCATAAGCCAATTAAGCCATGTTTAGCAGTGACATAAGGGGCTTTTAACGCGGAGGCTTCTTTAGAATGAACAGAACCCATATAGATGATAGATCCGCCTCTTTTAGAGGCATACATTGAGCGTAATGCAGCGCGTGTTGTTAAAAATGCACCATCTAAATGGATGGCTAGTAATTTTTTCCAATCATCAAACTTTAGCTTATCGATGGGATCTATGTGTTGTACGCCTGCATTACTCACTAAAATATCAACATGACCATACGTTGCAATAACTTTCGCAAAACCTTTATCTACTTCTGATTCACTCACCACATTCATCGCAAGTCCCATTGCTTTGCCGCCTTCTGCGATGATTTCATTTGCTGCTTTATTCGCTTCTTCTTCATTGAGATCAGCAATGATGACAATTGCACCTTGTTGTGCAAATTTATTTGCTATTGCTCTACCAATACCGCTTGCTGAGCCGGTAATAAGTGCTACTTTATCTTTTAGCAACATAGAAAGGTCATCCTTAATCAAGTTTAAATGAATCATTAAAAATTTGTTTAGCAATAATAAGGCGCATAATTTCGTTAGTGCCTTCTAAAATTTGATGTACGCGCAAATCACGGAAGTAGCGTTCTATGCTGTACTCTTTAATGTAACCGTATCCACCATGTAATTGCATAGCTTGATTGCAAATCGCAAAACATAAATCCGTTGCTAAACGTTTAGCCATAGCACAATGCATAAAGGCTTCTTCCTGTTTATTATCAAGCGAGACGGCAGCGCGTCTTACCATTAATCTTGCTGCTTCTAAATCGGTTAACATATCAGCAACACGAAATTGTAATGCTTCAAAATCAGCTAATTTATGCTTAAACTGAGAGCGTTCTTTCATGTAACGGCGAGTAGCAGATAAGCATGCTTTTGCACCACCCAATGAACAAGCTGCTATATTGATACGACCACCGTTTAAAGCCGTTAAGGCAATTTTAAACCCTTGTCCTTCTTCACCTATAAGATTACTTGCAGGTACGCGGCAATTTTCAAAAAAGACCATGGTAGTTGGAATATTACGCCAACCCATTTTCTCTTCGCGTTTACCAAAATGTAACCCGGGTGTATTTTTCTCTACTAAAATGCAACTAATTCCAGAAGGTCCTTCACCACCCGTTCTTACCATAACAGCATATACATCGCTAACAGAGCCGCCGCAAATAAAGGCTTTGGAACCATTTAAGATATAATGATCACCCTCTTTAATCGCAGTTGTTTTTAATGAAGCAGCGTCAGAACCTGCGCTAGGTTCAGTTAAGCAGTAGCTACTAAATACTTCCATAGTGGCAAGTTTAGGCAACCATGTTTTTCTTAACGTATCGTTAGCGTAAGTATCAATTAACCATGCGACCATATTGTGAATAGAGAGATAAGCCGCTGTCGTTGGACAAGCGGTGGCTAATTCTTCAAATATGATGACACTGTCTAAGCGTTTTAATTCTGTGCCACCTACATCATTACGTACATAAATCGCAGCAAGACCAAGTTGTGCTGCTTTGCGAAACGTTTCGATAGGAAAAGTATGGGTTTCATCCCATTCAGCAGCGTAAGGGGCAATTTCATTTTCAGCAAATTCACGCACCATTTCTTGAATGGCGATTTGTTCAGGTGAAAGAGTAAAATCCATGTAAATAGAGTCCTTGAGTGATTCAATCCATCGAGCAAATTTTATGATGCTCTCAAATTTTATGAATGCTAACAAGGCTTTAAATTCAATATTTACGATTTAATACAGACTGGGTTTTTTTGCTTAAAAAATCAGCATTTTAGTATAATTGTTTGTTTTTTATGTGAAATTTATCTTCATCATACACGCAAAACAATATGTTAAACTAAAAAAATAAAGGAAAAAATAGGAGCAATTGTGATGGAAAGTCTAAAGGCAAGTAAGTTACTAACTCCCGTTAAAGCTTGTGCCTTCATCGCCTTAGCAACCATTGGTGCCAATGCATTTGCATGGGGTGGTTTCTATGTCGGTAATCCTAACCGTCCTGACACAGTGTGGCAACCTGCTCACTGCGATGGCGGCTGCTGGAAAGAAGGTCACTATATTAAATTTATCGACAAACCAAAATGCAACAACCTAGTCTGGGTTGACGGTCAATATGATCGCAACGGCAATTGGGTTGGTGGTCATTATAAAGTAGTTCGTTATGTTGTTGTAAATCCAGGTAGCGAATCTCGCTATTCTTGGTTTCCAGCATAGAAATAAAGTTGACGACAAATTATTATAAAAGTCAGCTTTCCTTATTAAAGATTCTCCGCCGCGAATAACTCGTCAAGAGTCTCGCGGCGGCGAATCAATTTTGTTTTACTTCCCTCTATCAACACTTCCGCTGCTCTGCACCGTGTGTTGTAGTTTGAACTCATACTAAAGCCATAAGCCCCCGTTTTATCGATAGCTAAGAGATCACCCTCATGGAGGACTAATTCTCTATCTATCCCTAAAAAGTCAGCAGATTCACAAACAGGGCCTGCTATATCGTAGGATTTGGGAGAGCCTTGTTTTAGTGTGATAGGTAGTATGGGTTGAAAGGCTTGATAAAGAGCGGGCCTAATCAAATCATTCATGCCAGCATCCACAATAGCAAAATTCTTATGATTAGCATGTTTTAAATATTCAACGCGGGTGAGTAATACGCCTGCATTGGCAACAATATAACGCCCTGGCTCGAGAATTAATGTTAAGGGATAGTCTTTTAATTTTGCTTTGATAGCTTGTGCATATTCAATAATAGTGGGCGGTGTTTCGGTTGAATATGATATGCCTAAGCCGCCGCCTATATTAATGTGATTTATTTCTATTCCTAATTCTAATAAGTTTTTATAGATAATCAGTAACTTATCTAGCGCGAGTAGAAAAGGTTTAAGCTCAGTAATTTGTGAACCAATGTGACTTGCGATACCAATCAATTTTAATTTTGGATTGGCTTTAATCATTTTTGCTAAATCCAATACTTCATTCAGAGGAATGCCAAACTTATTCCTATCTAAACCGGTTGAAATATAAGTATGCGTACGTGCATCGATATTAGGATTAATGCGCAAAGCGATATTGATGTTTGTATTTAAATGCTCATTGATATCACTCAGTCGATTGATTTCTGATGCAGATTCTACATCAAAGCAACCTACTTGATGTTTTATTGCATATTCAATTTCATCTCGACGTTTGCCTACGCCTGAAAAAACGACTTGCTTTGCATCGCCGCCTGCTTTTATTACTCTTGCTAATTCACCTGCTGAAACGATATCAAATCCTGACCCTAATTCAGCAAGTAAATTGAGAACATGTAAGTTACTATTGGCTTTAACTGCGTAGCATATTTTATGAGGAAAAGAAGAAAAAGCTTGATTAATGGCTTGCCAATTCGTTTTTATGGCAGCATGAGAATAAACATAACAGGGAGTGCCGTACTGGGAAGCGACCTCATTAAGGCTAACGTCTTCAATGTATAATTCACTGCCCTGATAATGTAAGCAGCTCATATTAATCTGTCGCTAAGTCGCAATGTGCTTTTAGCCATTCATTATAATCAGCAATATGACCTAATGAGGCATTTAAAAAGCGCTGGGTAGATAAAGATAATTTTTGGCTGATTTCATTGGTAAAACGTGCTTGCGTACAAATGATATCGTTAGGCGCTTGCGCTTTTTGCAGGCGTTTTAAATTTTCAATGCTAGTTGTAAAAACATCATTTAAAATAATTAGATTTTGTTCAATGTACCGTTTGATTAACGTATTAACTTGCTCATCTTGTGACGTTGGTAGTTGATCAATTAACTCGGAGAAAGCTTTCCAATTATCTTGAAATTCTTGATAGGGCACGGTTAAGTCCTCCATGTACACACAACGTAGTTAGGGGGTAAAAGAAATAGTATAACGTAACTAAAGTAGAGTTACTTTATCAAATTTTGCTTCTTGATTAGAAAATATCCAATACGTTAATTTTTTAATTGTCTGGGAGCTAGCTACGGCTGTTTCGTAATCATCGCTAATATGGAGTGAAGCTAACGTCCAGGTTTGATCGTCGTAATGCAGTGTTTCAACAGTAGGTTCTGCAGAAACGGCGAAAGAAGATAAAGATAGGTGTGCAATCCCTTTACCTATGGCTTTAATAAATGCTTCTTTGCGTGACCATAACCGATAAAAGGCGCGTAACTTTTCTGTTGATGGTAATGTATTAAGCGCATGTATTTCTGATGGATTAAAAAACCGCTCAGCTACCGCTTGAGGGTAATCTGTTTTTATCTTTTCAATATCAATACCAACAGGATAATGATAAGTAAAAGCATACACAGCAATGTTTTTAGAGTGCGATAAATTAAATTGTAAATGTGTATTTGCAGGAAATAACAGCATGGGTTTTTCATGTTCGGTATAAGAGAACTTAATATCGCTAGCAGGTATATTCAAGTAAAGGCTAAGTAACTTTCTAAGGGTTGCCCTTGCAATAATAAACCGTGTGCGATGATGAGCAAAATGAAAACGCTGTGCACGTGCTTTTTCCTCCTCATTCAGTAATGATAGAAGATCATTTTCATTGCTCGCATCATCTAATGCGACGCGCCAAACATGGACTTCATGGCTTTCAATTTGCATACCAAACATCACAGTTTAAAAGGGTTAAAAGGACTCTACTTTATCATGAAACCAGACTAAGACACATGCCAAATTCTTATGCTATGCTAGTTAGCGGATTTAAATAGACATTTCAAAAGGAGTTGTTATGAAAGGGTTAACTTTATATGGTCAAATCGCTCTTATTCTCGTGATTGTAGGCGGATTGGCTTGGGGGATAGCGGGGATATTTAACTATTATTTGGTGACAGGGATTTTTGGTAATTTATTAGGTCGGTTGATTTATATCATTGTGGGTGTGGCTGCTGGATATTTAGCGTATTTGTGGTATTTGGAAAGAAGTAATAAGATTTAAATGATATAGGGCAGGCGACTGCCCTATTAAAGAATTACTTAGGTTTATGAGCGGATTGGTGTTTGGATATGATATTCCTAGCTTCATCATATTTAGTTTCATAAAAATCAGATGTTTGCTTTACTCCTAAAAACGAACCAGAGCGGTCATTTGCTTCATCCAAAGTATGCAAACAATCATAAAATTTATTAATAATCGCATTATCCGTTTTAAGTTGATCAACATTAGTTAATTTATCTCTTAGATCTAATATTCCTTGGGGTACCCATGGCTTTACAAAAAATATAATAGACTTACCTGCCGTATCCCATTTTTTGTCAAAAACATCAGCTTTTAATTGATTTAGGAACTTTTGCATATTAGCAATTTGTTTTGATAGAGGTAAGTAATCTTCTAGTTTGTTTTCCGATGATTCACCTTTTACCGCTTGCTGAATACTGCTAATTAAATTTTCTTCTATGCCAAGTGTTGTTCTTGAAAATGCATCTTCGCTAATTCTTTCTTGGTCAAAACGAAAATATAAATTGTAGTCTTCGCATTTTACGCTGGGTATGTTTAGCACATCTGATATGCCAGCTACTCCAAATTCCTGAGAATAGTCGCAATGTGCTGATCCAACATAAATAATATATTTATTAATGTCTTCAGTACTATTTATTATAGCATTAACATTATAATTTAATATTTTTAGTCGGTTTTTTAACGTTTCATTCATATCTTTATTACAATTAAAAAACATAGCTCCTCTATCTCCAGTTACAATAGTATCAAGAGGAACAACTTGTATTCCGCACATTTTTGCCATAGTAACAATACCTAGATAACTATAAGGTGTTTTTGTGTTATCTATTCCTTCAGCTAAATCTAACTTATTTAAAAAATCTAATAGAGCTCCGGGCATTTGCCCAGTAGTAAAATAATGATGGAACAAATGCCTTTGCGTTTCTGAGAAAGTATTTTCAAGAAAAAGGTGATTTACATTGCGTCTTTTTAACTCTGGTAACATGCTAATAAATAATTTTTTATGATTTTCATTATCATGTCTTTCACCGATACAAATCCCTGGCGCTCTTTCTATTTTTTTTAAAATCGATTCAGAAAGAGCTTCAGCAGAAGGTTGGTAATTAGTTCTAATTTTTGTTTTTTTCTTAACTAATCGGCTTTCAAGTTTTTTTAATAATTGAATTTGCTGTTCATGAATTGGTGGTTGTAATCTTTCAACTTTAATTCCAGAGTTTGCATCAAGATATTTAGGATCAAATAAATACTCTTCATTAAAAGAAATTTCTGAGGATAAGGATTTTTT
>BMAH01000045.1 GCA_014132615.1 Gammaproteobacteria bacterium | reverse complement strand
TACCTGAGTCCTTCTTTACTACAACAGGTGGGAGAGGGAGCAATGCACGTCATCCCTGTACGCTTGCGCTGATTTCTGTCAACGAATTACTAAACATCTACAGGTATGACACAAGTTTTTTTTATACAGAGTTACCAGACAGTAGCGTGCAACAACAAGAATATTATCCTATTTTCCCTAAAATGCTTTTTTGCTATAGTAAGAAAAAATTCATCCACTAACCCAAGGAAGGTTTTATGAAGCCAACATTTCTCTTTTCATTACTAACTTCACTTATTTTACCCGTCACCACTTATGCTGTAACAGAAACATATAAACTTGATCCTTCTCACACCTATGTTGTATGGAATATCAGTCATCTTGGTTTTTCAACGCAATCTGGTAAATTCGCAGATATCGACGGCACTATCACTTTAGACGAAACTAAACCAGAAGATAGCAAAGTGACAGTGACTATCAAACCAGCTGAAGTCGTGACCGGGGTACCAAAATTAGACGAGCATTTAAAAGGTAAAGATTTTTTTGATATAAGTAAATATCCAACTGCTACTTTTGTCAGTGATAAAATCACTGTAACAGGAAAAGATAGAGCCAAAGTTTACGGCACCTTAACTTTGCTGGGCGTTGCAAAACCATTAGTACTTGATGTCACACTAAATAAGCAAGGCATGAATCCTATGACTAACAAGAAAACCCTAGGTTTTAGCGCCAAAGCCTCGCTTAAACGTTCTGATTTTGGTATGAAGTACGCATTGCCAGCGTTAGGCGATGATGTAGAAATGGACATTGGTGCTGAGGCAACATTAGAAAAGCCCACTAATAATTAAGGATGCATTATGTTAAAACGCACAATTATAATGTTGTTAGGCATAGTATTTTCCCTGCCAGCATTTGCAATTACCAGCTGGAATATAGTGCCAAAAGAGAGTGCGCTTACTTTTACAGCAACCCAAAATGGTTCACCCATTACTGGTGAATTTAAAAATTTTAAAGGTGATATTCAATTTGATGCAAATAACTTGGCAGAGAGTCGTATTAAGGTGCAAGTTGATATGGCTTCTATCCAAACTTCTTATAGCGAATTAACAGATACTTTAATTGCTTCAGAATGGTTTGATGTTAAGCAATTCCCACAGGCGGTGTTTACTTCCACCTCCATAAAAAAATTAAATGGAAAAACGTATGAAGCAACAGGTGAATTAACCATA
>BMAH01000044.1 GCA_014132615.1 Gammaproteobacteria bacterium | reverse complement strand
GAAAATGATGGCTTTATTGATAGTATAAATAAAGTAATTAATGAAAATGTATTATCTAATGATGATAAGGGATTAATTTATAATGCCACGCAGATGATAGAAAGAAATAAATTACAAACAGATAAAGAAATAAATAAAGAAAAAACACGATTAAATTCTTTACGTGATACACTTTATATGCAATTTGCTCAATTAAATAGTGTGATTTCACGCTATGAAAGCATGAGTGATTATTTAACAAAACAATTTGAAAACATAGGGAAGATAGGTAAATAACTAGGAGATTTTACTGTGAGTAATAATTACAAATTGTATAGTGAAATTGAATTATCATCAGAAGTAATGTCTGCCTCAGCGCATAGATTAGTGCAATTACTTTTCAATAGTTGCTTACAGCGCATAGAATTAGCTAAAAATTTTATGGTTGAGAAAAATCCAAAAAAGAAATGTGAATCTATAGAAAAAGCAATGGATATTGTCGAATACTTACGTGGTTGCTTAAATCATCAAGATCAAAAAAGCCAAGAACTGGCAACATTGTTGGATGCTATTTATGCTTATGCACAGAAAAATTTATTGGAAGCGCATATCAATGATGATGCGGTTTATTTAGAAGAAGCTAAAAAAGTAATTGCTGATGTTAAATCAGGATGGGATGGTATAGAAAACAAACAATAGAGAGTAAGCAATGGATAATTTTTTAGTTAAGGTAAATAAATTGCAACAAGCCATACATGAAATTACGGATGATATTGCTAATCACATTGAAAAAAAGGCGATAGAAAAGATAGATGAATTATTACTTGAACGCCATAGTTTTATTGCTGATTTAATTGCATTACATATCACTGATTTTGGTAAAACTGAATTGAGGCAATTTTTAAATCTTATTCGAGAACGTGATAAAATCATTATGGCAAACTTATTTGAGCAGCAAAGTGAAATGAAATCGGCTATTGCTGCTACAAATAAAATTACTGACTATCTCAAAAGTTAATCAATTTATCTTCTAGGCATTGGACGAACTTGCCCAGGTCCGATAGGGCCTGGAGCAACAGTGCTTGGTCCTGGTCCTGGGCCGACAAAAGGTGGTTGTACGTAAACGTAGGGTTGTATCCCCTGGTTTTGATTGCAATTATTATCGACTATGTAAGGTTGTTTATCTCCTGTCGTATAAATTTCATCAGAAGAACCATCTCCATGTGGCCTATTGTAAGTGCCTGGTGGCAATCCAGTTCCGTAAGAATTCGAAGGCGGATTGCAATTTGACTGTGGTGCTTGCGATGGAGATTGCGTGTTATTATTGTTAATAATAGTTGGGTCTGATAATGCTGAAGAAGTTATGAAGAATAATAAAAAAGTTGAGAACGTTGATAATGCCTTCATAGTTAAAACTCCTTTTCTTAAATAAATTATATCATGGAGAACTTTTTATGAATTGCCGGCAATTATTGCCGTGTTAGCGGCAAAAAAAAAATTTAAGTTTTTAAAAATTCAGCCGATAATTACTAATGATGCAATAAATTCCCACTTCTTAATTGATTCTCCTCATTTTTTAAACAAAAAAAACTTGGCACGCTTATTGCACTACCTCTGATAGGTGATGAAGAGGTGAGTCATGGATAAAATTTTTGGTTTAACTGAGCGTGCTTTGCAAATGTCTGAAGACAGAGCAGTGTTATTAACTAATAACGTTGTGAATAGCAGTACGCCGCATTATAAAGCTAAGGACATTGATTTTAACGGTATTTTGCAAGGATTAAAGCAAGACACTAATCTTTCTGCAACGAATAGCAGACATTTACCTGCTTCTAATCAATTAGGTGGCGCAAAAGTTTTATACCGTATTCCTCATCAAATGAATTTAGATGGAAATACAGTGGATGATGAAATAGAAAGAAAGAATTTCTTAGAAAATTCTTTACGCTATCAAGTCGGTTTGACATTCGTTCAAAATAAATCTGATCAATTAATGAAAGCACTCAAAGGAGAATAATCATGGCTGCTAATTTAGAACAAGTCTTAACAAATTCAGCTAGTGGTTTGAGTGCACAAACGACACGGATGAATACCATTGCTAGTAATTTAGCAAATGCGGGCAGTATGGGAACAAGCGAAGATACTACTTATAGAACAAAATATCCCGTGTTTTCAGAAGTTAAAAATAAAGTGGTAGGATTAGGTCAAGATGATCAACCTATAGGTGGTGTACGTGTTACAGGTGTTAAACACAGTACCAAGCCATTAGAAAAGCACTACGAACCTAACCATCCTCTAGCTAACGATAAAGGTTATGTATTTTCAACTGACGTTAATCCCATTGAGCAAATGACGGATATGATTTCAGCAGCAAGAGAATATCAGGCTAACGTTGATATGATGAATACAACGAAAAATTTAATTATGCAGTCACTTTCCGTGATTAACAGTAGATAGTGAGAAAAAGCCATGCCAATTATTAATGCAGGTGGTAAACAGATAAACGTCGTTGATGATCAATATTCTGGTCAAGAAAAGCGCGTGAATAAAAAAGAATTATCAAAAGATGATTTTATCCGTATATTTCTCACGCAAATGCGTGTGCAAAATCCACTTAAACCATTTGATAGCAGCACTATGTTGCAACAAATGTCACAATTAACTGCATTGACGGCTTCTGAAGAATTACAAAAAACAATTAAAAATTTAAACGTTACCATTGGCAAATCAGAAATTTTATCAGCCTCCCAATTAATTAATAAAAAAGTGCAAATTCCTGCTGATGCTAGCCCGTTAGTTGCGGGTGAAGGTTTGGGAGGTTCGGTTGTTGTTCCTGGCGATGCATCAAACATTATTGTGACGATTAAAGATCCTACTGGAAAAGTAGTTAAAACTATCGATAAAGGTAGTTCAACCAGTGGCATATTAGATTTTGATTGGGATGGGAAGGATAGTGAAGGAAAAGAAATGGCAGCTGGTTTTTATCAAATCTCAGCGACAGCAACGCTAAATGGAAAGACAGAGAATCTTCCAACTGCTGGAACGTATAAGGTAAAAAGCGTTGCAATGAACCCAGTTAGCGGCAATGTGTATTTAAATTTAGATGGTTACGGTGGCATTGATTTAAGTGGAATTATCAAAATCATATAAAGACTAATTAAATAGGAGAACACGCCATGGGGATAGGTAATATTGCAGATACTGGCATGCAAGCAGCTATGTCGCATATGGAAGTCATTAGTAATAATATTGCTAATGCAAACACATATGGATTTAAAAAATCTTATATTAACTTTGCTGATATTTATCCTTCTCTTAATGGTTCAGCCGGCAATCAAGTTGGTTTAGGCGTAAGCGTTGCAGGCATTGGGCAGAATTTTACGACAGGCGGTTCTTCTCCAACCGGCCAACCTTTAGATATGAGTCTACAGCAAAAAGGCTTTTTTATCTTACAAGACCCTACTTCTGGACAAACTAGCTATACCCGTATGGGTAGATTTATGCAGGATACAAGTGGCTATTTAGTTAATGTATTCGGTCAGCGTTTACAAGGTTTTACCGCAGTAAATGGTTCTGTGCCATCGGGTGGTAGTGTAAGTGATATTGCGCTAACTCAAACGACGATGCCAGCTAGTGCTACTGCCAATGCCACTATGAATGTAAACTTAGATTCAAATAGTGTCGTTCCATCAGGTACCTTCGATCCTACCATTGCAACGACGTATAACTTCAATCCTGCAGTTAAAATTGTAGATAGTCTTGGCAATCCTCACACTGTGGTCACTTACTATGTAAAAACTGCTACACCAAATACTTGGGATGTGCATGTTTACGTAGATGGTAACTCAGTAAGCACCGGCTCTGTTGATTTTACTACTAATGGTGCATTTAACTCAGCAACTGGTCTCTCAAGCATAAGTTTTGATCCAGGTACCGGTGCAACTAATCCTCAAGTATTTTCTCTAAATATTTTAAATTCTACCCAAGTCGCTGCGCCTAGTGCGACTATAGGTGCGCCATCGGACGATGGTTTCCCACCTGGAACGTTTACTGGCCTTATCAACATTGATACCAACGGCATGATACAAATGAGTTATTCTAACGGCCGTCAACAAACGATAGGTCAAGTTGCTGTTGCTGATTTTGCTTCATTAGATGGTTTAAGCAATATCGGAAATATGCAATGGATAGCAACCAGTGCTTCCGGTCCTGCATTAATTAATCAATCTAATAGCTTAAGCAATATTTTGCCAGGCACGTTAGAGCAATCTAATGTAGATTTAACTACGGAAATGGTAAATCTTATTAATGCACAGCATATCTTCCAAGCTAATGCACAAGTAGAACAAGTGTATAACGAAGTTATGCAAACTGTTATTCAGTTATAAGTAGGAGCAAGTTGTTATGGACAAATCTTTATTCATTAGCATGAATGGTGCAGAAAACTCAATGCATCAATTAGAGGTGATCACTAATAATCTTGCTAATGTGAATACCAGCGCGTTTAAAGCAGATCTTACTTTTGTAGACCAATTCAAAGTGGCTGCAAAGCAAGGTCAGCAAAGTAGGTCTTATTCAAAATTAGAACGCACCTACACTAATTTTGATAAAGGACCGACAATTAATACGCAACGTGATTTAGATATTGCATTGGATGGCCCTGGTTTTATTGCCGTGCAATCTAAAGCAGGTAAGGAGGCGTATACACGTGCTGGTAATTTAGAATTGTCTGCAGATGGCATGCTACTCACTAAAGCAGGAAATTTTGTAATAGGAAATGGTGGTCCTATTTACATTCCTCCTGCGGAAAAAATTAGTATTTCTGCCGATGGCACTATTTCTGCGCGTTTAATGGGTCAGCAAGAAGTAGTGCAATTGGATAGAATAAAATTAGTTAATCCACCGATTGCTACCGTACACAAAGGAGAAGACACCTTATTTTATTTGGAAAATGATGGCGTCGCTTCTCAAGATATTAATGTAAAAATAGTGTCAGGAGCATTAGAAGGAAGCAACGTGAATGCTATCCAAACTATGACACAATTAATTGAATTATCCAGGCATTATCAGATTCACACTAATTTTATGAAAACCTTGGCTGATAATACCACCAAGTCCAATCAAATTTTAGAATTGTCTCGGTAAAGGAGTAGCGCTAATGGATTTAGCATTAATGATTGCAAAATCGGGCTTGGATGCTCACCACAAAAGCATTGAAATTGTTTCTAACAATTTAGCGAATGCTAATACCCCAGCTTTCAAAAAGAGCCGAGCAGAATTTGAAGACCTTCCTTATCAAGTTGTTAAACAACCTGGTGCGCCAACTACGATTGATATTAGCAATCCTAGTGGTTTAACAATTGGTACTGGTTCAAGAATGGCTAGCAATAAAAAAATATTTACTGATGGTTCATTGCTATCTACGGATAATGCATTAGATGTCGCCATTTCAGGCCGCGGCTTTTTTCAAGTGCAATTACCTAGCGGCAGTGAATATGCTTATACGCGAGCTGGAAGTTTACGGATTAATGATCAAGGCCAAGTAACTTTGCCAAATGGCTATTTGGTTCAGCCACCTATTACCATTCCTCAAGGCGTGCAACAAATTTCCATTAGTGAAGACGGCGTGGTAAGTGCAACAACAGCGACTTCTAATTTACAGCAGCAAATTGGTCAAATACAAATTGCTGATTTCATTAATACCGATGGTTTGCAGCCTATTGGTGAAAACTTATATATGGCAACCACGGCAAGTGGCCAAGCAGTGCTTGGTAACCCTGATCAAAATGGCATGGGAATTTTAAAGCAAGGTATGCTTGAAGGTTCCAACGTCAATGTGGTCGAAGAAATGGTGAATTTGATAGAAGCACAACGTGCATTCGAAGTCACATCAAAAGCCGTTTCTGCAGTCGATAGTATGATGCAATATTTAAGTCAAACGGCATAAGGTGATCAGCCTTGAATAAGCATACGAAAAGCGCGGCATTTTTATTAATCAGTCTTGCATTAAGCGGTTGTAATCACATGCTTGATGACATGGGATTGCGAGATGAAACTGTCTATCCCGCGTCTTTTCCTATGGATAATCCACCACCACCAAAAACTAACGGCGCTATTTATCAAGCAGGTCATGAAGTATCTTTATATCAAGATCATGTTGCTAACCGTGTGGGTGACATTTTAACCGTTAGGTTAGAAGAAACGACACAAGGTGAAAAGAAAGCAAGAACGAGAACTAACAAAATAGCTGCTGATGCATTTACCTTACCTGGTATTAATGACGTAGGTCGTATCACGGGTCACATTGGTGCATTTAACTCTAGCCAACAATTTAATGGCGATGGTGAAACTAATCAACAAAATCGTTTACGCGGTACGATTTCAGTTACCGTGACCCGTATTTTGTCTAATGGCAATTTAATCGTTCAAGGTGAATCTTGGTTAACACTCAATCAAGGTAGAGAATATATTCGCTTATCAGGTATCGTGAGACGTGAAGACATAGATGAAAATAACAGTGTTTCTTCACAACGCATTAGTGATGCAAGGATTAGCTACAGCGGTAATGGGCAAGTGGCTAATGCAACACGTGGCGGCATTCTCACCCAATTACTATTTAAATTCTTCCCCTACTAATAAGTTAGCGAGGTGGGTTATGAGTGATTTATTAACAATTGGTATACGCGGGCTAATGTCCTACCAAGCAGCATTAACCGTCGCCAGCCAAAATATGATGAATTTTGATACGCCATTTTATAGTAGAAGGGAAGTTAACTTTGCAGAAGCACTTTTTAATAGCGGTGTGGATATTGCAGATGTAAGACGTATATATAGTTCTTACGCAAGTGATACCTTGCAAAGGGCTACTAGTGCTTTTTCTATGAGTGATTCACTTGCTGATCAATTGCAACAGTTAGAAAAATCTTTGGGTGATGATAACAGCAGTGTGGGTGCCTCTATTATGGAAACACTAAAAACACTGCGAGAATTAAATAATAATGTGGGATCGTCGCGTAGTCGTAATGACTATTTGAACATGTTAACCATTTTATCAAGCAGAATAAGCACATCTGCTAATCAAATTAATGATAGACAAAATAATATAAATCATTCTATACAATCTATCGTGGAAGATGTGAATTTAATTGCTACGCAAATTGCAGAGCTTAATCAAAAAATAGCAAATTCAAACGGATTGGATACTTCTTCTTTGTTAGACCAACGCGAAGCACAAATTCAAGCTTTAGCGACTTACGTAGATTTTTCTACTGATGTTGATGATACTGGCCAAATTAATGTGTTATTAGGTAATGGCACTCCATTAGTATTTGGTAATGAGCATGCTACATTCTCAACGGAAGCGGATCCGAATGATCCAAGCAAATTAGTTCTAAAGCTCGCATCAGGTGCTGCTAGTACAGCTATCGATGTAACGCACCTCGTTAAAGGCGGCCAACTGGCAGGATTATTTAGTACCCAGGCTATTTTAGATCAAGCTGTAAATTCATTAGGTAGATTGGCTATCACGGTAGCTAATTCCTTAAATGAACAAAACAAACTGGGTCTAGATTTAAATGGCAATTGGGGAGGTAATATTTTTAATGATATCAATACCACTTCATTAATGATCAATCGTGCCATTGCAAATTTAAATAATACAGGCACAGAAAATATTACAGTAACAATTACCGATCCCAATTTATTAGATATTAATGATTATAAGCTGACTTTTACTTCGGCGACTGCCTACACTATTACGCGAGTGTCAGATAATAGTGTGGTCACATCAGGAGCAGTAGGAGCTTTACCTCAAACTATCAGCATGAATGGTTTTGACATTACATTAAATAGCGGTACGGTAGTAGCTAATGACTCATTTCTTATTTCACCAACTCATGGCGCAGCAGAAGGTATGGGTGTATTTATTACAGACCCTACTCAATTAGCACTAGCCTGGGCCGTCAATGCGCAGCCTAATCAACAGAATAAAGGAACAGGTCAAGCAAGCGTTACAGCTATTCTTGATCCTTCTAATATAGCTTTTTCTGTCCCTCAGCAGTTAAATCCACCTATACGCATAGAGTTTATTTCAACTACTAGTTATCAATTAGTCAATGCAACAACAAATGTCGTTATGGAAGGCCCACTGGTTTACGATCCTCTCTTAGGTGGTGATATTTTTCCAACGCCAGGAGGCTATGATCCTGGTTATAAAGTAAGATTATCAGGGGCTGTTAGTGCAGGTGATTCTTTTAATATTGATTACACTTCTATGCTGACTAGCGATAATAGAAATGGTTTAGCGATGGAAGGGTTATACAATAATAAAAGTATGCAAAATGGTACGCTGTCATTCTTGGAAGGCTATAATTTAATGGCAAGCAACATATCATTAAAAACAAAAGCAGAAAGAATTAACGTATCTAGTAATGAAGTATTACAAAAACAAGCTTATACGCAATTTCAACAAATATCAGGTGTTAACCAACAAGAAGAAGTCGCCAATTTAACGCGTTATCATGAGGCTTATCAAGCTAGTGCGCAAATCATACAAGTGGCAAAAGAAATATTTGATACCATTATTGCGATAGGTAGGGGTTAATATGCGCGTACCAACTAATTTATTTTTCCAAGAAAAAATTGCTATGATGGAAGAGCATTTTGAAAAAATTTCCCGTCTCTATCAACAGTCTGTTAATGGGAAAAAACTACTCGCACCATCTGACGATCCTGTGCTAGCTAGCCGTATACAATTGACAACGGATTACAAGAAAGAATTGGAATCCTATAGCCAAAATGAGAAAGTGGCATTAAATCGCGCTAAATTGTTTGAATCTTCTATTACAGCATCCGTTGGTGTCGTTGCAAAAGTGAAAGAATTAATTCAAACTGCAGCATCTGATACTATGGGTGATGGCGAAAGAAGGTCTATAGCTCAACAATTAACAGGTTATTTAAATAATTTGTTAAGTTCTGTTAACACCAAAGACAGTAATGGTGAATATATTTATTCAGGTTATAATTCAAGCGCTCAACCTTATGTGCAACAAGGTAACTTTGTTTATCAAGGTACAATTAATTCAACCGTTATTAACATAGGGCCTGATGTAAGTACGGTTTATAATACCTCAGGGTTTAATGTTTACGGAGATATTTTAACAGGTAATGGTACTTTTACTGTTAAAATACCTGGCGTAAATACGGGTACAGCAATGACATCACCCGGTTCAGTTGTTAATGCCGCAACTTATGTTGAAGATACTTATACACTTACTTTTGTGACTAACGCGGCTGGACGATTAGCATACCAAGTGGTTGGTGCAAGCAGTGGTCAAGTGATACCAGCACCACCTGCAACCATTCCAACAGATGCACCAGATTATTTGCCCGATAGTGATATTACTTTTAATGGTTTATCTATCCATGTTAAAGGTGAACCAAATGTCGGTGATGCTTTCCAGGTTGCACCTAGCACTAAAGATAATATTTTTAATACTTTGCAAGGATTAATAAATACATTAAACACCCCAATTAATAATGATCCTGTGCAAAGAGCAAAATTCCATCAAGAACTTTCCCAATATAATGACTCAATGGCACAAGCCTACACTCACTTATTAAACTTCCAAAGTGACATTGGTTCACAGGTTCAAATTATTGAAAAACAAGCTGCTACCAATGCAGCCGCTTTATTTCAACAAGAAGAAATTTCCAAAGAATTGGGTGAAGTGCCTATAACGGAAGTTTATTCTAAAATTACGCAAGAAAATTTCTATTTACAAGCGACAGTCGATGCTTATAAGCAAATAGAGCAAACTTTATTAGAACTGTTACGTATGTAAAGTTTATTTTTTACTAACTAAATTATAAGCTTTCATTTTTTCTATTAAAGTATTTTGCCCTAAAGAAAGATAATCTGCAGCAGCATTGATAATGCCATTTGATTTATCTAAAGCGAATTCAATAATTTGCTTTTCCATATCGGCAATATAATCTTTGATATTGAAAGAATCAGAATTAGCGTGTAGAAAATGCGGTAATTGTATAGGCTTTTTTTGTTTATACTGAGGTTCTAAATCTTTCTCATCTAAAACACAATCTCTATGTAAAATCACCATTCGTTCTAAAAAGTTTTCTAATTCTCTAATATTGCCTGGCCAAGCATATTGGCACAAAATTTCTTTCGCTCTATCAGTAAAAATAACTCTATGCTTTAATCGGTCAAATATTCTATCTAAATGGTAGTCAATTAAATAGGGTATATCTTCACTACGCTCCGAAAGACAGGGAACATGTATGGGGAATACATTTAATCGATAGAATAAGTCTTCGCGAAATAGATTTTTTTCTATCATATCTTCTAAGTTTTTATTAGTCGCAGCAATTAAACGTACGTCTACTTTCACACTGCTAGTGCCACCGACTCTATCAATTTTTCTTTCTTGAATAACTCGCAATAATTTAACTTGCATTTGCAATGGCATATCGCCAATTTCATCAAGAAAAATAGTTCCACCATCACCAATTTCAAATCGACCCGCACGCCTTGTTAATGCGCCAGTGAAGGCACCTTTTTCATGTCCGAATAATTCACTTTCCATGAGTTCGCTAGGAATAGCACCGCAATTAATCGGTACTAATGGTTTATCTTTACGATTGGAAAGATAATGTATGCAAGAAGCAATGACTTCTTTGCCAGTGCCAGATTGCCCTAAAATTAAAACAGTAGAGTCAGAGTAAGCAACTTGATTAATTAACCGTCTTAATTTTTTAACATTATCACTTTGACCAATTAACTTATCAAAGCAGCTAGGATGAATACTATTTAAATCAGAAAAGTCATCATCTTCAATATTGTCATTGCAGCTTGCTAAAGCGTCTTTTAATTCTGATTCACTAAATTTAGTACTTATTGCGCGTATGGGAATAGTTTTATCTTTTTTGATTTTAGCATCACTGCAAATAAATAAGCTAGTTTGGTTGGAAATTTTACTGTGAATTTTTTTAATTTGATATTCTTCTAAGGCAGGACAAATAAAAACGGCGCTAGCATTTTCAATATCATCAGGCGTATCTATGACTTCGCGCGTATTGATTTTCTTTAATGGTAGCTTAAGCAGTGTAAAAGCATTGGATAAGTAACTGCAGCTATCACAATCATCACAGACTAAAACGTAGCGGCTATGATTATGCATTTTTCATCCCTGAAGTCGTAAGACTCAGCTAACTTTTTAAAAAAGTATCGATGAACTTGTACAATAACAAACCATGGGGGTGATGTCAAATAAGGAAGGCAGCCTACTCACTTGGTATGAATATTGCATAGTAAAAAATGTAGCTATTAATGAGGCTGGAGTCGTCAGTAAAATGATGTCTACTGAGAACTTAAACGTATTAGCACAATCAAGCGAGCAAGGTGGTTCATCTGCTTACTTGAGTATGATTGCGCAGGATCCTGCTAGTAAAGCTATGCTTACTATTGCTAAAAAAGCAGCTAAAAGTAATGCCACAGTATTAATTACAGGTGAAACAGGTGTAGGTAAAGAAGTTTTAGCCCAATTTATTCACCAAGCTAGTGAAGTTAAAGGGCCATTTATCTCAGTCAACTGCGCAGCCCTTCCAGATAATATGATAGAAGCTATCTTGTTTGGCTATGAAAAAGGGGCTTTTACCAATGCAATTAGCAGCCATACAGGTAAATTTGAACAAGCACATAATGGTACCTTACTGTTAGATGAAATTTCAGAAATTTCAATAGGGTTACAAGCTAAGTTATTAAGAGTTTTACAAGAAAGAGAAGTAGAAAGATTAGGTGGTAAAAAAGTTATTCCTATTAATGTAAGAATTATTGCTGCTACTAACCGTGATTTAGTTGAGCAAGTTAAGGCAGGATATTTTAGGAAAGATTTATATTATCGCTTAAATGTCATTCCTATTCATTGCGTACCCTTACGTCAAAGACCTAAGGATATCATCCCATTAGCTAATTTTTTCCTTAAAAATTACGCAAAAATATTAGAACGTGAAATTCCTCAGCTAACTAATGAAGCTAAGCAGCAGTTAGTCACTTATAGTTGGCCAGGTAATATTCGTGAAATGGAAAACGTTATACAACGAGCACTCATTTTACAAGATGCCAGTATCATTGATGAAGATGATATTCAATTAATGGATAACATGAATAATGAAGATTCTTTTTATCCCTTCACTTCCGCCCTTGAAGCACAAGAAGCAAGAATTATCTTAGATGTGTTAGCTGAGTTTGAAGGTTCAAGGCAAGCTACTGCAAAAAAGTTAAATATGAGCCCACGTACACTACGTTACAAGTTGGCAAAATTTAAATCATTAGGTTTAACCATTCCAGAAAAAATGACGAGAGAGCTATTATGACTATTAATAATGTAACGGCAGTACGATCAGATATCAGTGAAATGTTATCTAAAATTCGTGAAATTTCTAACAATTCAAAGGTTTTTTCTTCTATTAACCAAGTTAAACCTTCAGCGCAAGTCAATGCGCCTAAAGGATTTGATAATATTTTTAATGCTGCTAAAGATGCATTAACACAAGTTAATAGTTTGCAAAATAATACAGATAAAGTCAGAGATGCATATATATCTGGCGATAAAGATGTTTCTATGGCGCAAGTTTTAATCGCTTCTCAAAAATCAAAATTAGCATTTGAAGGATTGATAACAGTAAGAAATAAAATTTTGGAATCGTATAAAGAAATTATGAATATGCAAGTTTGAAGAAAATAGGATGGATCAAGGATGACTACGCCAACACAAAATAAATATATGGTGACTTTTAAAACCTTACTTCATATCCCTGTGGTGAAGCAATTAATCTTTTTAGCAGGAATAGCAGGTGGTGTGGCTTTGGGTATGATGCTTTATATGCAAGTTAAAGAGCCTGACTATAAGCCCCTTGATTATAGAATTACTCAACAAAATATGGGTATTGTCGCTGATACTTTAGATAAATCAGGTATTACCTATAAAATTAATGATAGAGACGGCATTGTATATGTCGATGCTTCTGATGTGCAGCTCGCAAAAATTAAATTGGCTAGTGCTGGTGTTGCTAGAGATGACAGCTTTAATTTTTCCTATCTTAATGACCAAACAGCAATAGGGGGTAGTCAATTTTTAGAAAATGCCCGCTATTTACGTGCTTTAGAAAGCGATTTAGCAAGAACGATTAATGCAATTGAAGGTGTAACCGGTACAAAAGTACATATTGCTATGCCACAAAATAATATTTTTGCTGATGAATCAAAACGCCCAACTGCTTCTGTAGTAGTAAATTTAGGCGCTGGCTTATCGAGTGATAAAGAAAAAATACGTGCTATTGTGCAAATAGTAGCAAGTAGTGTGCCGGGATTGGATCCTAAAGACGTTGCTATCACCGATCAATTTGGCCATTTCCTATCAGGCGCATTAGAACAAGATTCTATACAAAATGCAGAGCAACTAAATTATCAAAATAATTTACAAGCTTATTATGAAAAACGCATTGAATCCATCATTGCGCCTTTATTAAGCGATAATAAAGTGAATGTGAGAGTCCATGCCAGCATGGATTTCACTCAGCAAGAAGAAGCAAAAGAAGAATACGATCCAGATCAACATGTGGTTCGCAGTGAACAAACGGTCAGTGAACAAATTAGTAGTGGCGGAGCAAGTGGTGCACCGGGTGCATTATCAAATACACCACCTTTAACTGATTCAGAAAAATCAAGCGGCGGCGGTGGAGGGGGCGCAGGTGCGTCAGGTTCTGGTCAATCATCAGGTTCTTCAACAGATGGTAAATCAGAAAATATTAAAAATTATGAAATAGGAAAATCAGTTAAATACAAGAAAACGACTACGCCTAAGATAACAGCATTATCTGTTGCAGTGGTTGTTGATAATGACATGGTATTAAATCCTGAAACGAATAAATATGAAGCGCAACCTTTAAGCCAAGATAAAATTAATAAAATTACTGAGCTAGTAAAAGCAACGATTGGCTTTGATGAAAAACGTGGTGATAAGGTGACAGTTGTTAACAGTAAATTTAATCTTCCTAAGGAAGAAAAAGTCGCTGATTTACCTTTCTGGCAGCAATCATGGCTTTGGGAAGCAGTTAAAAAAGTAACAGGTTTAGGTGCAGGATTTATTTTCCTCATCATTCTTTACAGACGTTTAGTAAATTATATGAAGACTCCACCGGCAACTGCAGTTTCTGCGCCTTTCTTAGGTCATGAAGATAGAAATATAACGCCAGAGATGCATGAGTTGAAACAAGAACAAGTTAAACGCTTAAAGGAAATGGCAGGAAGAGAGCCTGATAGAGTCGCACTGATTTTAAAAAATTGGGTCGGGAAATAAGCCATGGATAAAATGCGCAATGCAGCAATTATTTTATTAGGCATGGGTGAAGATTGTGCTAAAGAAATTTTAAAAAGCATGAGTTCATCTGAAGTGCATAAAATAATGGAAATGGTAAATAGTTTGGATAGTGTCTCTGAAGAGGATGTTATAAGAGCATTAAATCATTTTTTCAACGAAACCAATCATACTGGTATTGATATTGTTTCAAAAGAAAATATTAAAAATACGCTTGCTTCAAGCTTAGGTATAAAGGGTATTGAAAAAATTGATATTGAAAAATCACGTTGGATAGAGTTATTAAAATATGAACCTTTAAGTTCTATTTTAGAGATTATCCAAGATGAGCATCCGCAAGTATTAACTGCTTTGGTTGTTATGCTAACTCAATTGGGTAGTCAGCGAGCTTCTGAAATTATGAAGGGGCAATCTAAAGAAATGCAAAATCAAATTGTCAAACGCATGACCAATATTGCCCCCATTTCAACCTACGGCTTAGAAGCAATTTCTATTTTCTTTGAAAGTGAATTGCAAGGGTCAGATAGATATGAAGTGGTTACGGTAGATGGCGTTGATGCAGCAGCTAATTTAATTGCTTTCTTAGATAGCGAAACGGAAATGGAAATTATTTCTAATATTGCGAATGAAGATAAGAAACTGGCTGAAAAAATCCAAGATAAATTAATGCCGTTTGATAGGTTGGGGCAGTTAGATGGTAAAAGTTTGCAGGTTTTACTGGCAGAAGTGAATAGTGAAGATTTAGTTGTGGCTCTAAAGGGTGCGAATGAAAACTTAAAAAATAAATTCTTGAAAAACATGTCAGCTAAATCAGCTGAAATTTTACAAGATGATTTAGCTGCTAAGGGTCCCGTTAAACTATTAAATGTCATTGAAGCTCAAAAGCGTATTATTTTATTAGCAAAAAAATTGCATAAGGAAGAAAAGATTATTTTGCCTGATAAAAACGATTCCGATGTAATTTATTAGGAAGTAAGTATATGGAAAAAGAATATAAGACTGAAATGTTTGCTTGGGCATTCCCAGAGGTAGAGTTAACATTAGAGCAAACAATTGATAATAAACATCAAGATTTATCTGTTCCTGCCAATCAAATCCCTGCTGAAAGTAAGCAAGAAGAAGCAAAAGTTTCCCAAGAAAAAGCAATCGCTTTTGATGAAGTTGAAAAACTAAAGCAAGAGTATAATGCAAAGCTCACTATTTTAAGTACAATTTTAAATAAATTAAAATATCCTATTTCCATTATTGATGATGAGTTAATCGAAATTATGATGGATTTAGTTAAAAAGGTAACTAAGAAGATTATCTATAAAGAAATTAAACAAGATGAAGAAGTTATAGTACGAATGTTTAAGGAATTAACGGGCATGGTTGATGTAAAAGAGAGCGCAGTCAATGTTTACTTGTCAGCTGCTGATTACAATCGTTTAAATATGGATGAGCATCATCCTAATGCGCTTGCGCACATAGATGAATCTTTAGCAGAAGGTGATATGATAGTTAAATCTCATTTTACTGAGGTAAGGGCGTTGATGAATGAACGTATAGAGGGTTTACTCAGGGTCCAATATGACTGATTTTTTAGATAAGCAGTCCATCAAAAACCATTTACTTAAAATTTCCCATTCCATAGATGAAAATCCCTCTGCTGTTATTGCAGGTACTATCACTAAAATTTCAGGCATGAAGCTTGAGGCAACCGGCATTACAGCTTCTATGGGCACAATTTGCAAAATTGTTATTTCCGAAACCAATACAGTTAATGCGGAAGTAATTGGTTTTTCAGACAACACTATCTACTTAATGGCTATCCAGGATACCTACGGCATTAAACAAGGTACGCAGGTAATACCTTTGCCTAAAGCACATATTGTTAAAGTGGGTATGACTTTGTTAGGTAGAACTTTAGATGCGGTAGGTAACCCTATTGATAATAAAGGATTACTCGATACAGAAGAGTATTACTCCCTGATCGCTAAACCTATTAATCCCTTAGCACGTAAACGCATTGTGGATCCATTGGATGTGGGTATTAAATCCATTAATGCATTATTAACAGTCGGTAAAGGTCAGCGTCTAGGTATTTTTGCAGGTAGTGGCGTAGGTAAGAGTGTATTACTAGGTATGATGACTCGCTTTACTAAAGCTGATGTAGTCGTGGTAGGATTAATAGGGGAAAGAGGACGCGAAGTTAAAGAATTTATTGAAGAAAATTTAGGTGAAGCAGGATTGGCAAAGTCAGTAATTATTGCATCTCCTGCAGATACTTCACCACTTTCACGTGTAAACGGCGCTTTGCATGCAACAGCGGTTGCTGAATACTTTAGAGACAAGGGATTTGATGTGTTATTGATTATTGACTCATTAACTCGTTATGCCCATGCCTTGCGAGAAATCGCATTGTCTGCTGGAGAATTACCTGCAACTAAAGGTTTTACCCCTTCTGTTTTTGCTAAACTAGCACAGTTAGTTGAGCGGTCAGGAAATGGTGATCATAAGCAAGGGTCAATTACAGCTTTTTATACTGTCTTAGTTGAAGGTGATGACCATAACGACCCTATTGCAGATCACGCTAGATCTATTTTAGATGGGCATATCGTTTTATCTCGTCATTTAGCAGATGCTGGTCATTATCCGGCAATTGATATAGAAAAATCCATTAGCCGTGTTATGCCTGCAGTTGCAAGCCAAGCTCAAATACAATTAGCGAATAAGTTTAAGTCTCTTTATAGTGCTTATAATAAAAACCGCGAAATAATTAATGTAGGTATGTATCATCAAGGTAGTGATAAGATAATCGATGAAAGTATTAGGCTTAAAGACAACATGGAGAAATTTTTAGCTCAAGGCATGGAAGAAAGTGCTGAAATGGAGGCTAGTCTTAATCAACTTTCTAGTTTGTTTGCATAATCACAAGGATTGTGAATGAAAGATTTGCGTCAAATACAAGTTATTCAACAAGCATTGATTAAGCAAAAAGAGAAAATCCTAGCTCTGATTGTCAGGATCAATGATATGATAAATAAAAAGCATGATGCTATTAAAAAAATGCTTTCTTACCAGAATGACTATGCAAGCAATGACAGATTCAACTTAACCAAAAGCATTCCTGCCTTAAATAAAAATCTTGACTCATTTTATAAGAAACTAAATCAAATTATTTTAATGGAAGAAAATGAAATTAGTGCATTAGAAAAAAAACGGGAAGAGCGCTTTAGGGAAATAGAGAAAATCGATCAAAAGATTTCATTAATGACGCAATTTGAAAGCAACAAAAAGCAAGAAATAGCGTATGAAGATGAGAGAAGTAATCAAAAAATGATGGATGATTTAACCTCTACAAGACGAAGCAAGGAACCCACATGACTGACATGCATATTTTAGCAGCAATGCAGGAAATGCTATATTACACCGTGATTGCAGTCTGTATCGTAACTATTCCAACCTTAATAGTAGGTTTGACAGTATCCATTATTCAAGCAGCAACTCAAATTAATGAGATGACCATGACCTTTATTCCTAAGATAATTGTCATGTTCACAGTATTATTCATGCTAAGTCCATGGTTGCTTAACCAATTAGTGCTAATTATGCAAAAATTTCTGACTAATTTACCGCTTTATATAAGGTAAATATGGATATATTACAATTACTACCTAGTGTTTATGAAAAATTTGCCCTATTTACTCTTATTTTTATTCGTATTATCGCTTTACTAACGACTTTTGTTTTATTCAGGCGGGAATTGATTACAGCAAGGATAATGATTACTTTAGCAACTATATTATCTTTTTATGTTTTATTGTGGAATTATTCAGAAAAATTAAATTTTGAATTATTTTCTATGCAGATGTTAGTACATGGCTTATTCCAATTCTTTATTGGATTTTGTGCAAGTTTTATTTTAAACATCATATTGGAAATTTTTGTAGCTCTTGGCCAAGTTGTTTCTCTACAGATTGGTCTGGGTATGGCAAGTTTAATCGATCCAAGATTTGGATATATCACAAGTTTAAGCCATTTTTATCTTATATTAGGTACGCTAACTTTTCTCTACCTTAATGGCCACTTATTTGCTATCCAGATGATAATGGAAAGTTTTATGTATATTCCATTGCAACAGGTTAGTTTTGATATGAATCTGCTAGGCAAAATAGCTAATTATTCAGGTGTTATGTTTTCTGGATCTATCATGCTTGCTTTAACTATCATTATAGTACTATTAACAACTAACATTGCTTTAGCAGTAATGAGTAAATTTGCTCCCCAATTTAACTTATTTACTATCGGTATAAATTTACAGCTTATTATTGGTTTAATCTGTATCTATTTAATTTTTAACTTAACCACAGAAGGTGGTGTGCGCATTATTAATGAATGCCTCACTTTCTTTCAGCAGCTTTGGGTAGGAATGCGCCAGCATGTCTGATGAATCCTTAGATAAGCAGCACCAGGCGACTGGGAAAAAATTAGCTGATTTACGCCGCAAGGGTAAAACCATGCGGTCAAAGGATTTAACTAGCGGCTTAGTGTTTGCTTCCACAATTATTATGCTGATATTTATGGCTCACTCATTTAAATTGCAGCTAGAAAGTAATTTTTATGATTTTTTTAATCTGATAAAAGATGTTTTGCGAAATGATGAATTCCCATCGCCTTATCTTAAAAAAATTATTATAAATAATTTCGTTATATTGTTGCCTATCTTCTTTATGGCAATTTTAGCAGCGTTTTTATCACCCTTCTTATTTGGTGGTTGGAATTTTAGTTCTGAATCAATAGGTTTTAAATGGGAAGGTTTAGATCCTATTAATAATCTCAAAAATATGTTTTCTAAAAAAATGATATTAAATGTTGTCAAATCTTCTCTTAAAGTCACAGTCATTATTGGTGTATTAATTGTTTTTACTTATAACAATCGATTCAATATCATTGAGCTTGCTAATCTTCCTATGCAAAGTGCGTTTTATGGGGCTTATTACATTATCACTAATTTCATCGTGGTATGTTCGGTTTCTTTAATCTTTATTATTCTCTACGACGTTATCGCTAGTTATTTTGAATATCAACAAAAAGTAAAGATGACCACTCAAGAATTAAAAGATGAAATGAAAGAAACAGAAGGTAATGCCCAGGTAAAACGTAAAATCCGTTCAGCACAATTTGCTGTGCTTCGTCAACGGCTAGGTTCAACCGTACCAACCGCAAGTGTCATTATTACTAACCCTACCCACTATGCCGTTGCTATTAAATATAATCCCGATCAAGATCACGCACCTAAAATTGTGGCAAAAGGCAAGGGGTTAATAGCTCAGCACATTAGAAAAATTGCTATTGCAAACGCCATCCCACTTTATGAGGCACCGCTACTTGCCCGTGCTGTTTACAATACAACCAAAATAGGGTCAGAAATTCAACCTGAATTGTATATGTCAGTTGCATTAGTACTTTCTTATGTGCACCAGTTAAAGAATTATCAACAAGGTCAAGGTCAAATGCCACAATTTGTGAGTGATTTACCTATTCCAAAAGAATTTATTTACCATGAATAAGCAGGCAAGCTATGCAAAATAGATTGAAACTAGCCCATTTAAGTTCATTAAAACAATTTAATTTTGGGATTTTAGTATTAATTATTTCTATGTTGGCAATGACCATTTTACCTTTGCCACCCATATTATTAGATCTTTTATTTTCTTTTAATATTTCTTTATCACTCATTATTTTAATGGTGTGTGTCTATGTAGTTAGGCCTTTAGAATTTAGCATTTTCCCCACCATTTTATTAGTAACGACCTTACTACGTTTAACATTAAACATTGCATCTACTCGCGTCGTGTTATTGCACGGACACGATGGTCCAGATGCAGCGGGTCAAGTGATCAAAGCGTTTGGTGAAGTAGTTATAGGCGGTAGTTTTGTCGTTGGTATGATTGTGTTTGCCATTTTAATGATTATCAACTTTGTCGTTGTTACTAAAGGTGCTGGTCGCGTTTCAGAAGTAAGTGCGCGTTTCACCTTAGATGCAATGCCAGGTAAACAAATGGCGATTGATGCAGATTTGGCAGCCGGCGTGTTAACACAAGAGGAAGCAAAAAAACGCAGACAAGAAATCACCCAAGAAGCTGATTTTTACGGTTCTATGGATGGTGCCAGCAAATTTGTTAGAGGTGATGCTGTAGCTGGTATGTTAATTCTTTTTATAAATTTAATTGGTGGTATTGTTATTGGTGTTTTTCAGTACCACATGAGCCTTTATTCTGCGGTACAAACCTTTTCGCTCCTAACAATCGGTGATGGTTTAGTTGCGCAAATTCCTTCATTACTTATGTCTATTGCTGCTGCATTAATGGTAACTCGAGTAAATAATGAAGCTGATATTAGTCAGCAAACAATTAAACAATTATTTACTGATCATAAACCTATTATGGTAACATCTGCGATCTTGTTGTTATTAGCTATTACCCCCCATATGCCGCACGTACCATTTCTAGTTTTGTCCCTATTATGCGGAGGTTTAGCTTACTTTATTTATAACAAAAAGAAATTGCCTAAATTAGCTAATACGATACAAGCAGGCAAAACTAAAGAATTACCGCATAAACCTGAAAGTGCAGAATTAGATTGGGATGAAATTGTTTCATCTGATAGAGTCGCGCTTGAAATTGGTTACGGTATCATTGGCTTGGTAGGTGTGAATAAAGATGGGTTTCTCATCAATCGTATTAAAGCTATACGTAAAAAATTATCACATGAGCTGGGATTTCTCATTCCAACTGTGCATGTCAAAGATAATTTAAATATTCCTACTAACCATTATCGTGTTTATTTAAAAAATGTCGTCATTGCAGAAGCTGAAGTACATCCTGATATGAATTTAGCTATCAATCCTGGGCATATTAAGCATTTGCTTTCTGGCATACAGTGCAAAGATCCTACATTTGGCTTAGATGCATTTTGGATACCTGTTAATCAACGTGATCATGCGCATGGGTTGGGTTATACAGTCGTTGATGCAAGTACGGTTATTGCAACTCACTTAAATCATCTTATTAAAACAAATGCTAGTCATTTACTAGGTTATGATGAAGTGCAACATTTGTTAAATAAATTAGCGCAAACAGCACCTAAATTAGTTGAAACATTTACTAGTGGTCCGCAGGCAGTACCCTTAAATATTATTGTTGCTGTGCTGCAAAAATTATTGCAGTCAGATATACCTATCATAGATATGCGCACTATTACTGAGAAAATGATAGAAACTTGGTCTAAATCAAAAGATATTGATTATATGGTGGAAAGTGTGCGTATTTCACTTAAACATTTAATTGTTTATAGCCTTTGCAGTAACAAAAAAGAAATTCCCGTCGCTGTTTTAGATAATGACTTGGCACAGATATTGCATAGATCTATACAGCAGAACCAAGAGGCGGGAGAAAAAGTAGTGATACTTGAACCCTCATTAACGGAAAGAATTTATTCACGCTTATTAGAATACGTTCAAAAGTGTGAAGTCGATTCTATGCCTGCCATTATGTTAGTCACTGGCGAATTGAGGGCCTTGCTAGAAAAAATATTTAAACCTGGCATACCTAGCATTCACTTTTTATCCCACAATGAAATACCTGATGATAGACAATTAAGTGTCATTGCAAAAATTGGCTAAGTAAGGGGATAAAAATGAAATTACAACGTTTTATAGCAGCTAGTAATCAAAAGGTCATGGAAAAAATTCAAAAAGCACTAGGCTTAGATGCATTAATTTATTCTACCCGCAGCGTACCAGGTGGAATTGAAATGCTTGCTGCTGTATCTGATGATAATGAGCAACATGCGGGAATGCAAAACGCGCATTTTTATTCTGATAATTCAGCTGATAATGAAATTGATTTTAGCAGCGGTGGTTCTTTGGATGCTTTATTGCTGCAAAAATTACAATCGCAATTACGTTTGATAGATGAAAATTTAAAACAGATTCATAAACAAGTAACCATTCCTGCTATTTATGATACCAACATGATGGATGATGAACGTTTATTTAAGAAAAATTGGCTGCATTGCTATTTAAATAAACTAGGCTTTAGAGGCAAATTTTGCCAAACGTTTTCTAACCATTATTTTAAAGTGCGTAAAATAACCGATAATTTGTCAGAATCATCGATTAAAAATGTTTTAGCAAAATACCTTAAAGTGCAAGAAACAGAAATGATTGATGAAAGAAATATTTGTGCATTAGTTGGACCTACTGGTATAGGAAAAACGACGACCATAGCTAAAATAGCTAAGCGTTTTATAGATAAATTTGATAACCAAAGCTTGGGTTTAATTACTACGGATTACAATGACATTATTTGCAAAAACCAACTGCATTATTACAGTCAGTTATTTGACGTACAATTAGAATATGCAAATGAAGAGAGAGATTTACAATTAGCGTTAGATAGCATGCGAGATAAACGCTTAATTCTAATTGATACTCACGGTGTTAGTCAGCGAGATTCTGCAAATGTTAGTGCATTGATTAGCTTAATTGAAAGCCAACGAGAAAAAATTTCTACTTATTTAACTCTCCCTTGTAACATACAAGAGCCTATTTTAGATGAAATCGCTAGAGCATTTAAACAGCTTGCTTTGCAAGGGGCTATCCTTACCAAAGAAGATGAATGCATTAGTATGGCATCTGCACTAAGCGTATGCATGAATTACAAGTTGCCTATTACCTATATTTGCAATGGCCAAGACATTGATGAAGATATTGCTTCTGCTAATGCAAGAGATATTTTGCATCATATTTTTGATGAAAGCGTATCGAATAAGAATTTTGCCGAAGAAAATTTATTTAGCAAAAAACAGCCTGTGCAAGATTATTCGCCAGTAAATTAATTCGCTCATAGGAGATTAAAGCGTATGCGTGTCATCTCATTAACGGGCGGAAAAGGCGGAGTAGGTAAAACCACATTAGCGGTTAATTTAGCAACAGCTTATGCTAAGGAAAAAAAGAAAGTACTGCTATTTGATGCAGATTTAAGTTTGGCTAGTGTAGATCTTATGTTAGGTTTGCATCCTAAAAAAAATATCAATGATTATGTAGGCGGCCTCTGTGATTTAAATGATATTTGTGTCACAGGCCCTTATGGCATGCGTATCATCCCAGCTGCATCAGGCGTACAGCATTTAGCTGAATTATCTTTATCCCAATCTGCACACATCATCCGGGGTTTTTCTGATTTAACTGAAGATGTGGATGTGATGATAGTTGATATGGCGCCTGGTATTTCTAATCAAGTGATTAATTTTACCCACGCAGCACAAGATGTATTGTTAGTAATTTGCAATGATCCTGCATCCCTCATGGATAGTTATGCGGTAATTAAAATTTTAAAGCAAAAATATAATAGAAATCGCTTTGGTATTGTGGTGAACAAAGTAAAGAATTATCAAGAGAGCTACTCAGTATTTTCGAAATTTCAAACAGCAATTTCTCAATTTATCGACGTCAATTTGCAGCTTCTAGGGCATGTACCGCAAGATGATTATATAGCTATTTCATCGAGAGAAGGCCACTCCATTATTCAGCAATTTCCTCTTGCAACTGCCTCGTTAGCGATCACTGAATTAGCCCATAATATTAGCCATTGGCAAGCTGATGCACCCGTGGTTGGTGGTATCCACTTCTTCTTTGAGCGATTTTTAAGTGGGTTAAATGGGAATAAGGAGCAACTGTGCAGGGTATAGACGCTTACGAAGAAAATGCAGATAACTTGCTGTTGGAGCAATTTGTTACTGAGCATAAATTATTGGTAAAGAAGATTGCTTTGCATATGAAGCGCCGTTTGCCATCTCATATTGAATTGGAAGATCTATTGCAATCTGGCTTTGTCGGTTTGTTAGAGGCAAGAAGCCATTTTAAAGAAGATATGGGTGCGACATTTGAAACTTTTGCAAGTATTAGAATTAAAGGGGCCATGATTGATTCATTGCGAAAAAATTCATGGGGAAATAGAGAAGTTATTAAAAACATGCGTGTAATTAGTGAAGCAATAGCACGTTTAGAGCAGCGTTTGCAAAAACAGCCAAGCACTGATGAGATAGCTAAAGAATTAGAAATTTCTATAGAAGACTATTTAGATATGTGCCAACAAATTAGTCTATGTAATATTTTAAGCTTAGATATGATTAATGGCGATGCTGCATTAATTGATAATGGCAAAGAAAATCCTGATGAAGTTACTGAGCAGCAAGAAACCCTAAATCTCCTTAAAGAAACATTAGCCAAATTACCTGAGCGTGAACAATTAGTTCTTTCTTTGTATTACATAGAAGAATTTACCTTTAAACAAATTGCGGAAGTATTAGAGTTGACAGAAGCTCGTATTTGCCAATTGCATAGTCAAGCTATATTGCGTATAAAAAATAGGATACCAACAGAAGCTATAGAATTTGTTTAGGCATTTTTAACAAGGAAGTGTGTCTTTAACTAGGAGCTTAGCAATGATTGAAAGTATAGAGTCCATTTTGCGTGTGGGGGGTATAGGTACTTATTTGTATATAGGATGTGATGATAGCTCCTTAGTAACAGGATTATTGAAACGTTCTATCGATGCTTACGGTATGGACCGTCGGGTTGAAGTCGTACAAGAGGGCTTGCAACAAGCGCCAGGACGTTTTTTTCAAGGTTCATTAACAAATTATCCATTAAATTCTTCTTTCTTTGACACCATCATAATAGGTGGGGAATTATTAGAGTTTAAATCTACAGACATGTTAAGCGTTTTGCGTGCCGTTCGTAGTATTACTTCAAAAAATTTAATTTTATATTTCCCTCATAATGTATTAGCTAAAATGTCTGCCAATTCTGATGTGGCTAATCGTTTATTCTGGGAAAAAATGGCGATAGCAGCTGGTTTTCGCCGTCATCCACGCAGTATGTTAGTGACACCTTATCAAGAATTAGAAAACGAAATAGGTAATCAATTAATTTGTTTTGAATGTGTTCCTGAAGCAGCTAATCAACGTTTCACATTGGACTGGTTACAAAAAACACGTGACCTTCATATGGATATGTTACGTGAGGCAGGGCGTCGTTCTGATGGTCACGTATCTCGTTACGTGCATGCCGCTGCTCAAATTCGTCCTAATGATATTGTATTAGATGCTGCTTGCGGAATGGGTTATGGTACGGCTGTGCTTGCTGCTTGCAGCCCAGGAGCTAGATTTATAGGGGTAGATATAGACCAGGATTCAATTGATTATGCACAAGCCAATTATGCTGTTTTAAATCCACAAATTTCATATAGGGCTTGTGATGTCACTCAGCTTAATTTCTTACCTGATCATTCTGTTGATGCAGTCATTTCTTTTGAAACTATAGAGCATGTGCCCAATTACGATATTTTTCTAGCTGAAGTAAAACGTGTTTTAAAACCAGATGGTAGATTCATAGGTAGCGTACCTAATCTTTGGTGTGACGAAACAGGTAAAGACCCAAATCCTCATCATTTCCATGTGTTTGATTGGAATAAATTGCAGCAAGCAGTAGAAAAATATTTTATTGTTGATGATAGAGTTGCGCAAATTGCAGGCGGTGGCTTCAAAATGCGAGAAGGCCGTCGCATTATACAAAAAATTAATTTAAGCTACTCTCAACCTTTAGAAACAGAATGGTGGCTCATTTCAGCTTGTGCTGATCCACTAAATACAGCCACTGTGACTTATACAAATCCCTTTGCAAGCGATCAGCAATTACCAGACCATGTAAATTTTGCGAAATATTATGATAATCCTTGGCTTTATCGCGTCATGGTGCAATTAGGTGAGCGTTTAGTTGATAGGCAAGTATTGACTGATTACTGCGTTAAAATAGTTCATCAAGCACGCGCTGGATCTGCTGATCAAGGCGCAGCGCTTTGTGTGATTGGTTATCAATTGCTTGAGTCAGGCAGGCTTAATTTTGATGAAATAACAGGGCTAATTAATTTCATTAATTCTTTCGAACAAGCTGCAGATAAAGATAATCCTCATGTTTATCGTTGGTTAGTATCATTGCATTATCTAGGTGGTCGCTTATTATTAGCATTAGGTAAGCGCGAAGAAGCATTAGCTGCTTTTTTACATTGTGCTGATATGGATGTTTTACGTTTCAGTCCATTATTAGCGACTAAAACGATTTCTGCGCACATGTATGCAGGACTGATTTATGCTAGCGCTAATAAGCTTGATGAAGCGCGTCAGCAATTTAACAAGGGTGTGAAAGCTGCACATGGGGTGCTTCAAGGTGATTGGAAGAATATCATTGGCTCACTTGAAAATCCTTTACCATTTGGATTGCAAGAAGCAGCTCAAGTATTAGAAATGGCGGGCCAATGTGCGCAAGCAGCATATGCACTTGAAAGACAGCAAACTGTCCCTGGCTA